>JAGUWT010000060.1 GCA_020062205.1 Thermodesulfovibrionales bacterium | reverse complement strand
TGTGTCCTGATCACAGTCATACAGGATATCCTTTACCTCCTGAACATGTCCGGAAGTCTCTCCCTTTTTCCAGTATTTCTGTCTTGAACGTGACCAGAAATGTGTGAATCCTGTTTCAAGTGTCATTTCAAGTGATTTCTTATTCATATAAGCCATCATCAAGACATCGCCGTTTTTTACATCTTGTACAATAGCTGGTATCAGCCCTTTATCATCATATTTTAATTCAGGTATCATTCTTGTTCTCCTTAAGTGTGATACCTAATTTTAGCATAAAACAACCTGCCTCATTTCTTTTTCCTTTCCCTCTCTGCAATCATGGTCAAACCACTGAACTGCAAAAGAAGGCCTAAAAATAGCAAGGATTATGAGGAATGTGCGGGGAAGTGAATGAAGGTTGACAAATAAAGGAAATTTTGGTTAACTTGTAATGTGACTTTATAATTAATAAGGAGATTAAGTATGAGTGGTATTAAGACAAGGGCTCATGTAATTATAGATGAAGATATTGTAAAAGAGATAGACAGACTCGTAGGCAAGAAAAAAAGAAGCAGTTTTATTTCCGAGGCAACAAAAAAAGAGTTAAAGCGGCTAAAACAGCTTTCTCTTATAAAAAGACTTAAAGGGGTATGGAAAGACGAGGACCATCCTGAGCTATCAGGCAAAGAAGGCACTTATAAATGGGTGAGAAAGCTGAGGGGTGAAGACGAAAAAGCATTGAGGAAAAAACTTGCCTGATTACCTTCTCGATACTACTGCAATTATTGACTACCTCAGAGATAAAAGTGGTGTACCTGAACTATTAGAAAAATTCTGCAGTGAGGGTGGGCTTTTATGCTGTTCTCCTATAAATATAGTAGAAGTATATGCAGGGATGAAGGATAAGGAAAAGGCATCTACAGATGAATTTCTGAACAGCCTTGAATGCTACGAGACAGACAGGGAAATTGCAAATCTTGCAGGTGAACTAAAAAGGAACTATTCAAAGAAGGGTATCACCTTGAGCACTCCTGATGTTCTTATTGCTGCTACCGCCATTAAAAAACATCTTATGCTTGTCACAAACAATGCAAGACACTTCCCCGTAGAAGGTTTAATGATATATAGCTCTGGGAGATAAGAGGGTCAATGAACTATCGGTCAACAGAACTGCGAGGTATCAAATTCATGAACATCTCAGGAACATGGCTGTCATTCCGCACTTGATGCGGAATCCAGGGTTTCCTGTTTGCACAGGGATGACAATGGAGGAATTCTTTTGATTAAAAACTTGTCTGAGAAAAAATTGACAACTCTGTAGCCTTACGTGATAATTAGACATGATAAAATTTGAAAGATTACCAGCAAATATCCTGTCAAAAATCCCTGAGGTAAAAAAGGTTCTTGCTGAGGATGACAATGTTATTTTTGCATACATCTTTGGTGGACTTGCTGAAGGCAAAGTTAAGCCCCTTTCTGACATAGATTTTTCTGTTTATCTGAGAAATACAGATAATCTTGCAGAATACAAGCTTCATCTTTTTGATAGGCTCACTGATGCCCTCGGGACAAGCGAAATAGACCTTGTAATACTGAATACTGCTCCCATCAGTATTACTGGAAGGATTTTGCAAAACAAACAGATACTTGTAGATAAAGAGCCACCAATTCGTCATGCTTATGAATCACTCACTTTAAGGGAATTTTTTGACTTCAAGGTAAAAGAAGATGCCTTGTTTTCATTGAGGTATGGGATTGGTAGATAAGGCTATTGTCCTTAGAAAGATTTCAGAACTTGAAGTGTACCAAAAGCAGATAAAGGAGTTCTCTGATATAACACTGCAAGGCTATAAGGAAGACTGGAAAATACAGCGTATTGTTGAAAGGACTCTCCAGATGATGATAGAAACGTGTGCTGACATTGCTAATCATATTGTCTCTGACAGAGGTATGAGAACCCCTACAAGCTATGCTGATACATTCAAGGTCTTGTTGGAAAACAATATTATTGACTCGAAGCTTTTTACGACCATGGAAAAAATGGCAAAGTTCAGGAATGTTGTTGTCCATCAGTATGAAGCAGTGGATACTGAGATCGTCGTTGCTATCCTGAAGAAACATCTTGGAGACTTTGATAAATTTAAAGAAGCAATCCTGACATATCTAAAAAGTTTTCCGGAATGAAAAGAATAGACTTCTATGAAGATCTATCGTAAAGAATTGTGGTTTGAAGTTCCAACCCGTAGAGCATTTATCAATATTACCCCTGACGTAGAAAAATGTCTCAAGGAAAGTGGCATTAAGGAAGGGTTTGTGCTTGTGAACGCCATGCATATAACCGCATCTGTTTTTATAAATGATGATGAATCAGGTCTTCACCATGATTATGATGTCTGGCTTGAGAAACTTGCTCCGCATGAACCAGTTTCACAGTACCGTCACAATGTAGGAGAAGATAATGCCGATGCACACATGAAACGCCAGATTATGGGAAGAGAGGTTGTGGTTGCTGTTACAGATGGGAAACTCGATTTCGGTCCGTGGGAGCAGATTTTCTATGGAGAATTTGACGGAAGACGGAAGAAAAGGGTGCTGGTTAAGATTATCGGGGAATAAATCTTATATCAAAGAAAAGGAAGAGATTCGCTGAATTAAAGAAAAAAACCTTAAATCCAGAACAAATTATTCTTAACCTCTTTGGCTGAATGAGTGAATAAAAATTGGGTCAAATGTTTAATAGTATCCTTAAATGGTATCTGCCTTGACAGAAGTATGCCAAAATGTTCTTTTCCGCTCTGCATATATTCTTTGTGTAGTCTATTAAAATCACCAACATTAAATGTAAAGATAGCCCTTTGTTCAGATAGGGCATATTGTAATTGTTTATAATCTGGAAGGCCCTGATTTTGTACTTCATGAGCACTGATTACATCATAGCCTTTTAATCTTAAGGAAAGAGCAATCTTCTTATGAACATCTTCGTCGAGGTAGAGCTTTATCATCTACTCGAATTCTTTGTCAATTTCTTCCTTATTGTCAAAATAGTAGCTAAGTGCATCAAATAGCTGTGCAGGAGTAATATTAGGGTAGCCGTCAAGGATTTCTTCGATGCTCATACCTGAGCGGTAGTGATTTGCAATTGAAGTAACTGGGATCCTTGTGCCTTTTATAACAGCTTTACCCTCGTATTTGTTGGGATCCTTTTCAATATATAGATGTGCGGTACTTAGCACTGACATTACCCTTCCTCCTTGTTAGTCTAATAGCCTAATGATAGCAGAAAATTTACAGAAATTTACAATTTATATCCTATCTTCCTCAGAAACTCTTTTCTGTGAGCCTTGTCTTCAGCCGACTCCACCCCTTTTGGTGAGAAGCCGTCAATTACACCGAGTATCCCATCCCCCTGTGATGATGTTGCTACAATAACCTCAACTGGATTTGCTGTCGCACAGAAAACCCTGCAGACCTCAGGGCAGTTCTTTATCTGATTAAGAATATTGATAGGAAAGGCATTTTTTAGAAGGATGCAGAATATATGGCCGGCACCTATGCCTTGAAGATTTTTCACACAGGTATTAACAAGCTCATTGTCATTGCCCTCTGTCCTTATCAGGCATGGCCCTGATGCCTCTGTGAATGCAATGCCGAATTTTGCCTGAGGGACGGTTGTCGCTATAATTTCATAAAGGTCCTCTGCGGTTTTTATAAAATGTGTCTGTCCTAAAATAATATTACAACCTTCGGGAATGTCTATCTTTATTGCCTTTAGTTCCATACAACACCTCCATTCTCTGTGCCCTCTGTGTCCTCTGTGGTTAAATTAAGTGTATTGCAGCTATGTTATAATGAAAATAAATTTTTGGAGATGTCAAGCCTTAAATGCCAAAGTATACACTCTTCACTTTTCATGTATTCCTTGTCATCTGCTCCTTGCTCTTTTTCCATTCACCAGTAAATGGTGCAGAAATAGCTGGCCTTGAAGTAAGGTTACAGGAAAACGAAATTCATATCACAACTGCCCTTTCACTGGAGGCAACTTATCTTGATGAGCTCAGGAATGGAATAACAAAAGAATTTAGATTTTATATAGACCTCTTCAGGGTCTGGAATATGTGGCCGGATGAGTTTGTGCTCGGTAAATCCTTTATCAGAACTCTGAAATGCGATCCTGTCAAAAAGGAATATATTGCAACCTCATTTGATGGAAATACCCTCACAGAGAAGAGGTTTAAATCATTTGAATCCATGATAAGCTGGTCACTGAACATCAACAACCTTAAACTCGCACATATGCGAGAACTTGAGCCCGGTGTCTATTTTGTCAGGATAACTGTTGAGTCAAGGATAAGGAAGTTGCCTCCTGTAATAGGATACTTTATTATTTTCCTCTCCGAAAATGAATTCAAGATAACAAAGGACTCCTCTCTTTTTAGTATAGGGGCAAGTAGGTGAAGAATCTCCGTTTTGGTCTCTTCATAGCAGCTATATCGTTGTTGGTCATTATATCTTTTGTCATTGAACTGCATTATATGAGGCTCAAGACCATTCCCCTCTTTACAAAATTAGTGCTCCTTTTATTGGTGAACTTGACTGTCATTGCACTCCTGACACTCATGTTTTTTGTTGGGAAAAGTCTTGCAAAACTCTATTTCGAGAAAAAACAGCGAATCACTGGATACAGGTTCAAAACAAGGCTTGTTGTCGTTCTCGTTGTCCTGACATTAATCCCTAGTGCCTTCTTATTCATTGTATCAAGCGGGCTCGTAACGAATTTTATTGATCATTTATTTACGCCAGAACTCAAACAACCTTTGAAAAGCTCTATGGAGATTGCCAAGGCTGTTTATGATATTGAAAGGCAAAAGGCGCTTGATT
>JAGUWT010000151.1 GCA_020062205.1 Thermodesulfovibrionales bacterium | reverse complement strand
GGCGTTTCTGGAGTTGGCAACCTTCCGCTCACCATTGCTGAGAGGCAACGCAGTTCTGTCCAAAACATTCTCGTGTCTGAAGGATTTCACCCTGTTATTAAAACTTCAGATGTCCCAACCCCTGGCCCGGGTACCTTTGTCTTTCTGAAGGCTGAAACTGATACAAGTATTGCCGGCTTTTCGTCCCTTGGAGAAAGGGGTAAAAAGGCAGAACTCGTGGGTGAGGAAGCAGCAAGGCAATTTCTTGAATATCAGAGAACAGAAGCATGCCTTGACCCTCATATGGCTGATCAGCTTGTTCTCTATCTGTGTCTCATCGGCAGTGAATCCTCTTTCACAACGTCTCAAATATCAAATCATCTTATAACAAATCTCCGTATCATAGAGAAATTCATCGCAATAAAATATACCATTGTTGGGAAAATAGGATCACCAGGAACGGTAACTATCAAGCGGTAATTGGGCTTGATTCATGGTGGGCAGTCGCAGAATCGAACTGCGGACACGAGGCTTTTCAGGCCTCTGCTCTACCGACTGAGCTAACTGCCCACACTACCTTAAATTTACCTTGTTACGCTTTATACTGTCAAGCGCACATCTTTCTCTCTTGTTTACACAATCTGTTCTGTTATAAACTACCCAAATCTAACGATAAGCTAAGTTGCACTGAGCGGTATGAGTAATGACTTATGAATTATAAAAACTTAATAATAACCTATGCACCTGCATTCATCTCTGGCGTTCTTCTCGTCTTATGCTTTCCCACAATTGATCTGTATGGTCTTGCATGGATAGCTCTTGTCCCTTTTCTTCTCTCTCTCCATGATAAACATCCCAAACGGGCATTTACGATAGGTATACTATTCGGCGTCACGTATTTCTTCGGAACCCTCTATTGGATATATCACTCTGTAAATCATTACGGGGGTGTTTCTTTTGTGGCCAGTATTGTTATTGTTCTTTTACTCTGTTTACATCTCAGCCTCTATACTGGCACATTTGCCTTTCTCTTTTCTTTGGCTATCAAGACGACGCGATTTCCAGCCCTTTTTATTGCACCTGTATTCTGGGTAGTTCTTGAATTTCTGCGCTCCTATATATTTACCGGCTTCCCGTGGTCAAGTATTGGATATACTCAGTATCAGTTTCTCCCAGCTATCCAGTTTGCAGATATAACAGGTATTTATGGTATATCCTTTTTTGTTGTATCAGTAAACGGTGCGATAGCAGATATATTCCTTATCCGAAGACGTATTAGAGATATGCCGCTTTTCCCAATGTATCATACAGTCATTGGCCTTTCAGTCCTCTGTGTATTCATTGTCTTCGCCTTTGTCTATGGGCACTGGCGCCTTGGACAGGTCAGACCCGGAAATCCCTTACGGGCAAGTATTGTCCAGGGGAATATCGAACAGGATAAAAAGTGGGAATCTTCATATCAGAACGCTGTGATTGAGACGTATAAAAATCTATCCATAGAGGCTGCTTCTTCCTCACCTTCTCTTATCGTATGGCCGGAAACTTCTGTGCCGTTTTTTTTCAATACTGATATGCAACATTCTGAACATCTTATTCATTTTCAAAGAAGCCTCAATACCTATCTCCTTTTCGGTAGTGTCCTTGTCAAAGAACAAAAAGGGGAACAGGTGCTCCTTTCAAATAGTGCGATTCTTCTCGACAGGGATGGAATGACCTCTTATGTTTATGATAAAATACACTTAGTCCCATTCGGAGAATATATTCCCTTTCGAAAAGTCCTTTTTTTTATTGATAAACTTGTTGTGGGCATTGGGGATTATATTCATGGCGATCAGTATGTCAGGGCAGAGACTCCATTTGGTGGGTTTGCTCCCTTGATATGTTATGAGATTATATTTCCTGGACTGGTAAGAAAATTTTATTCAAAAGGTGGGGATTTCATAGTAAACATTACCAATGATGCCTGGTTTGGAAGGACACATGGGCCTTATCAACATTTCAGTATGGCAGTCTTCCGAGCGATAGAAAACAGGAAGCCTGTCGTACGGGCAGCAAATACAGGTCTTTCGGGTTTTATAGACAGCAATGGCAGGATTCTATCACAAACAAATATATTTCGAAAAACGGTATTGACACAGGACATAAGAACTGATGTTACAAAGAGTTTTTATACAAAATACGGTGATCTTTTTTCGTATATTTGTATTGTTTGTTCTGTGATATTATTGGCAGACCTTTTTGGTAAGTCCAGAAAGGAATAAAGATTTAGCCACAGAGATCACAGAGAAATAAAAATAGCATTAAAAATCGAAAAGGTAAAAGAAAGAGAAGTAAAAGATTTAGAGGTCACAGAGTGGATTGAATAAAAAATGTAAATCTTATTTTTGTAAAAAATCTCTGTGTTCTCTGTGGTTTATTTTGATAATAAAAAGAAGATTTAAGGAGGGAATATGCTTTTACAGAATGAGTTAAAAGAAGAGTTGTCACATCTGAGGGACGAGATAGAGTTATTAAGAGGTTATCTTTGATATACCAAGATTAAAAGAAGAGATTGTACACATACAAAAAGACCTTACCTCAGATGACATATGGTCATCTCCTCAGAAGTCCAAGGAGTTGTTGAAGAGGAAGTCACAGCTTGAGGACATCATAATCCCTTTTGATTCGCTCTCTGATAAGGTCATCTATCTGGAGGAATCAATAGAGATACTTGAGGAAGAAAGTGGAGATCTCTTTCTGAATGACATACAGAAAGAGTTGAGAGATGTAAGAAATGGCATGGAATCACTGGAAATTCAGAATCTCCTTTCCAGAGCACTGGATAAAAATAATGTTATCCTTACCATTCATCCAGGTGCAGGTGGCATTGAAAGCCAGGATTGGGCACAGATGCTTATGAGAATGTATCTCAAGTGGGCAGAGAGACATCATTTTAGTTCCCAGATTGTTGAGTTACAAATGGGTGAAGAGGCAGGGATAAAAAGTGCTACGATTACCATAACAGGACCATATGCATATGGCTATTTAAGAGCAGAGGCAGGCGTACACAGGCTTGTCAGGATTTCGCCCTTTGATGCAAACAAGAGAAGACATACATCCTTTGCAGCCATTCTTGTTTATCCTGAGGTTGAAGATGATATTGATATAGAGATCAAGGAAGATGATATTAAAATGGACACATTTAGAGCATCCGGAGCAGGTGGTCAACATGTCAATAAGACATCATCAGCTGTGAGGCTTACCCATATCCCAACAGGCATTGTTGTAAGTTGTCAGAATGAACGCTCGCAACATAAAAACAGGGCTATTGCTATCAAAATATTAAAGGCACGTCTTTTTGATTTAAGGCTCAAGGAGCAGGAAAGAAGGATAGAGTGTCTTGTTGGAGATAAAAAGGGAATCGCATGGGGAAATCAGATACGGTCTTATATTTTGCAACCGTACCGTATTGTCAAAGATCACAGAACAGGTGTGGAGACAGGAAATGTTGATGCTGTCTTGGAAGGATATATAGATGATTTTATCAAGGCATATCTCAAGATGAACTTGCATAATAGGATTTATTAAACACTATTACTATATATATAAGTATTGTAGTTGTAGAAGTAGCTTGTGTTGAGATGTTGAAAAGGGGGATTTCTCTCTTAAAAATGCTCATTTTTACTGTGTATAACGTAGGTGAAAAAAGTATGTTCGGTTTTAACATTTTTTCATAGTATAATATCTAACAACAAAATAACAGGTTTTGAGTATTACATATTGACAGAATGAACAGAATAAGAAAGCTTTAGATAGAATTATTAACATATGTTGATAAACTGTTAGTAACTTTATGTGAGTAAATATGAATCTTGAAGATATTTGGAATAACAGCCTTTCTAAGATAGGGGAACAGATAGGAGAGGGTATCGTTGATCTCTGGTTTAAACCCATGAAACCCTCTCAGATTAAAGAACAGCAGGTAACGATAGAGATTCCCAATCGATTCTTTAAAGATTGGATAGAGGACAATTACCCTGACATCATAGCGAAAGCCATGGAAAGCATTTTAGGATATCCACTTCATGTTCGTTACCGGATAGCAGAGAAGATAGACCCGGTTGTTAAGAAGATGGATACGAGGATAGAAAACCGCAGACAGAAACTTGCCGGGAGAGGGATATATCTCAACCCCAAATATACATTTGAGAACTTTGTTGTGGGGACAAGTAACCAATTTGCCAATGCAGCAGCAAAGGCTGTTGCAGACACCCCCGGCAAGACGTATAACCCATTGTTCATTTATGGTGGCGTAGGACTGGGGAAAACACACCTTATAACTGCAATCGGAAACGCTGTCATTGATAAGAGGCCAGATATCCTTATTCTGTATGTCTCCGCAGAACAATTTACCAATGAGGTCGTTTCTGCTATCAGACACGAGAAGATGGGTGAATTCAAGGAGAAATACAGGAATGTAGATCTCTTATTGCTTGACGATATACATTTTATAGCGAATAAAACACAAACACAGGAGGAATTTTTTCATACATTCAATGCGTTGTATGAGAAACAAAAGCAGATAGTCATATCAAGTGACAGACCACCAAAAGAAATCCATGCCGTTACTGATCGACTGAGATCAAGGTTTAGCATGGGACTGATTGCTGATATACAACCCCCTGAACTGGAGACAAAGGTTGCAATATTGCTGAGGAAGGCTGCAATGGAAAGAATCAACTTTCCTGAGGATGTGGCGTACTATCTTGCCTCAAAAGTAAAATCCAACATAAGGGAATTAGAGGGGTGTCTTATTCGACTGTGTGCCCATGCGTCATTAACAGGAATGCCTATGAATAAGGAAATGGCAAAAAATATTTTACATGACATTATTGAGGAAGACGAAAAACCAATAACAGTTGATTCTATCCAGAAGATAGTATGTGAACAGTTCGCCATTAAAGTAGCTGATATGAAAGTGAAGAAGAGAACAAAGGAAATTGTCTTGCCACGACAGATTGCAATGTATATCAGCAAACAACTGACGGGTCTTTCTCTCAACGATATCGGGAAGAACTTTGGTGGAAAAGACCATGCAACTGTTATATATGCGTGTAAACAGATTGAAGATAAGAGGGCAAAGGAAGAGGCGTTTAACAGGATGATCGAGAACCTTTTACGAAAGATAAAATCATAGGAGCAGGAGCAGAGAGGAGGTATTATGAAGATCATAGTATCAAAGGACGAGATTCAGGAAAAATTATCGAATATTCAGAACATCGCAGAGAAGAGGAACACAATGCCTATTTTGAGCCATTTTCTCTTAGATGCAGGCGAAAAGGGTACATATATTGTTGCTACCGATCTCGGGACTGCATTAAAAGAGCAGCTTGAGGGCAAGGTAGAACGCGAGGGCAAGCTCTGCATACCTGCGAGAAAGCTTTTTGAGATAGCCAGGGAGGTTGAGGGGGATTTATTATTAGAATCAGGAGATGAATC
>JAGUWT010000034.1 GCA_020062205.1 Thermodesulfovibrionales bacterium | reverse complement strand
TGAATTTTTTATGCTACCATTTCCGCAACCACCTCCTTTCTGAATATGAGTTTATCTTCTTCAAAATCAACCTCGACCGTATCACCTTCTTTAAATGTCCCGTCAAGGATTTTCAGTGCGAGGGGATTTAGTATCTCCCTTTGTAACGCCCGCTTTAATGGTCTTGCACCATAGACAGGATCAAAGCCAATGTCTGCAAAATAACCCTTGGCACTATCTGTCAATCTGATGTCAACATTCTTCTCCTTGATAAATTTCTTCATCCTGTTCACCTGTATCTCCACAATCTGTTTCAGGAGTTCCTTTGTCAAAGGATTGAAGATAATGATCTCATCAACCCTGTTCAGGAATTCAGGCCTGAAGAATGCCTTCAGGTCTTCCATAATCTTTTCCTTCAGTTCAGCATTACTGCTTACCCAATAAGCAGCAGGTCTCCTGAGCCTCTCTTCAAGCATCTCCTGTATATGGGTGCTGCCTATATTCGATGTCATAATAACTACTGCATTCCTGAAATCAACTGTCCTTCCATGGCTGTCAGTGAGCCTTCCATCATCAAGGAGCTGCAGCAGGAGATTGAAGACCTCTGGATGTGCCTTCTCAACCTCATCAAAGAGGATGACAGAATAAGGCTTTCTCCTCACAGCCTCGGTAAGCTGGCCGCCTTCTTCATATCCCACATATCCAGGAGGTGCACCGATAAGTCTTGAGACCGTATGACGCTCCTGATATTCAGACATGTCTATCCGTATCATTGCGTTCTCATCATCAAAAAGGAATTCAGCAAGTGCCCTTGCAAGTTCGGTTTTTCCAACACCTGTAGGACCGAGAAAGATAAAGGAGCCAATAGGTCTGTTCGGGTCCTGAATACCTGCACGTGCACGTCTGACAGCATTTGATACTGCTTCAATCGCCTCGTCTTGTCCGACAACCCTCTGCCTGAGACGCTCATCCATATGAAGCAGCTTTTGTACTTCACCTTCGAGCATTCTGCTTACTGGTATTCCTGTCCATTTCGAAACGACCTCTGCAATATCCTCTTCGTCTACTTCTTCCTTCAGCATCTTTCTTTGCTTCTGTGCCTTGAGAAGCTTTTTGTTTTCCTCTTCGAGTGACTTCTGTAGTTCAAGTAATCTTCCATACCTGAGTTCCGCTGCTTTTGTCAGGTCTCCTTCACGCTCTGCCCTCTCTGAATCTATCTTTGTCTTCTCGATCTGTTCCTTGTAATCTCGTATCTTTGCAATGATCTCCTTTTCACTCAGCCACTGTGCTCTTAATTCATCACGCTTTACCTGGAGCTCAGCCATTTCCTTCATTATCTTTTTTAGCTTATCCCTGGATTCCTTTGAATCTTCCCTCATCACAGCCTGTTTTTCTATTTCGTGTTGTCTTAGTTTTCTTTCGATCTCGTCAAGCTCAATCGGCATACTGTCAATCTCCATCCTGAGTTTTGATGCTGACTCGTCAATAAGGTCTATTGCCTTGTCAGGAAGGAACCGGTCTGTTATATACCTGTTTGACAATATGGCTGCTGAAATTAAAGCTGAATCCTTAATCTTTACACCATGATGAACCTCATACCGTTCCTTCAGACCGCGCAGGATTGATATGGTGCCTTCAACACCTGGCTCCTTAATAAGGACAGGCAGGAACCTCCTTTCGAATGCAGGATCTTTTTCTATATGCTTCCTGTACTCATCAATGGTCGTTGCCCCGACACACCTGAGGTCTCCCCGTGCAAGCGCTGGTTTGAGCATGTTTGATGCATCAATCGCACCTTCTGCTGCTCCTGCACCAACAAGGGTGTGGAGTTCATCTATGAAGAGTATAACCTTTCCCTCTGACTGCTCTATATCCTTCAGGACAGCCTTTAATCTCTCTTCAAACTCTCCCCTGAATTTCGAACCGGCAACAATTGCACCCATATCAAGTGCAACTACCTTTTTATCTTTTAATGTCTCTGGTACATCTCCTGCAACGATCCTCTGTGCAAGCCCTTCTGCAATTGCAGTCTTACCAACACCAGGCTCACCAATCAGCACAGGATTATTTTTTGTTCGTCTTGAGAGAACCTGAATAATCCTTCTTATTTCATCATCTCTTCCAATGACAGGATCGAGCTTCCCTTTTTTTGCGAGTTCTGTCAGGTCACGGCTGTATCTCTTCAGCGCCTGATATTTTTCTTCAGGATTTGGGTCTGTCACGCTTTGTGCACCTCTTATTTCCCTCATAGCCGAGAGCAATTTATCAGCAGTAGCCCCATATCTCTTTAAAAGCTCAGAACATGGACCTCCAATTGAGAGAAGTGCAAGAAGGAGATGTTCGACACTCACATATTCATCTTTGAGGTGGGCTGCCTCTTTTGTTGCATTTTCAAATACCTCTTTTAATCGAGGTGATACATAAATCTGGCCGAGGGGTGTTGCACCAATGACCTTTGGGAATTTATCTATTGCCTCTTCAACATCCTTTTGTAATGCTGATGTATTTATTCCAATTTTCTTGAGTATTTGAGAAGCAACACCTTCTTCATCATCAAGTAATGCCCAGAAAAGGTGTTCAGCATCAAGTTGCTGGTTGCCTTTCTTCTCTGTAAGCCTCTGGGCTGACTGTATCGCCTCCTGACTTTTTATCGTAAGTTTGTCCATGAATATCCTCCTTAATCTTCAAAAAAAATCCTTTTAAGTCTCTCAGCAAAGTCTTTTCGCATTTCATCTTCGAGACAATTCATCATATCTTCCATCTCCTTTTGCATGGCCTCGAGCCTGTGCCGCATCCTGAGTATCACCTCAACTCCTGCCTTGTTGACACCAAGTTCACGCGTTAGCCTGATTATCATGCCAAGCCTTTCTACATCCTCTTCTGAATAAAGCCTCACTCTCCTTGTCCTCTTTGGAGTCACAAGACCCTCTCTCTCATATAACCTGAGGGTCTGTGGATGGACATGAAGTATCTCAGATACAATGCTTATGGTATATAAAGGTTGTTTTTTGTCTCTTATAGTCATTATTTTTTCACCATCCCTTCCCGGGGATTTTCTTTATAAAGAGACTCAATATCTTTTATTGCCTCTTTTGCCTTATTGGGAATATCCTTTGGCACAACTATCTTTATATCAACATACTGGTTGCCCCTTACCCCGCTCTTTGGTGAAGGGAAACCCTTTCCCGAAAGTTTAAACCTCTGCCTACACTGTGTACCTGGTGGTAATGTCATTGCTGCGATTCCATCTATCGTGGGAACCTCAATCTTCGCACCAAGGGCAGCCTCGCCAAAGGTCACCGGGAGATCAAGGGAAATGTCGTCGCCTTTTCTCTTAAATATCGGATGAGGTAGTACATTGATTTCGATAAGAAAGTCTCCTGTTGGACCACCACCAGATCCTGCGCTGCCCATACCTCTTAACCGAACTTTTGACCCTGTGTCAGCACCTCTTGGGATTTTTACCTTTACCGTTTCTGTCTGAAATTTTTTTCCACTCCCTCCACATGAAGAACAAACCTTTGTTACCTTCCTGCCTGTACCCCCGCAAGCAGTACAGGGTTGTACCATCTTGAAGAAACCCTTCGATGTTTTTGTGCTTCCTCCTGTGCCCTTACATGCATCACATACCTGGTATGCCCCAGCTCCTGAGCCAGTACATGTTTGACAGGTAACATCTCTATTAAAGGTAATTGGTTTTGTTACCCCAGAGAATGCCTCTTCAAGGGAGAGATCGAGTCTCATAAGCATATCAGGTCCCTTTACAGGTGTTGTTTCAGGTCTTATCTTTGTCCCAAAAAAATCTGAGAAAATATCGCCAAAACCACCAAAGTCAAAGGTGTCCCTGAAGTCGTGCGTCCTGAACCCTTCAAACCCGCGTCCTCCACCCTCAAAAGGAGAACGGCCGAACTGGTCATAGTCAGCCCTTTTCTTCTGGTCGCTCAGCACCTCATACGCCTCATTCAGTTCTTTGAACTTCTGCTCTGCAGTCTTGTCTCCCGGATTCAGGTCAGGATGATATTTGCGCGCAAGCTTTCTATACGCCTTCTTTATTTCATCCTGAGAGGCACTTTTGCTTACTCCAAGTATCTCATAATAGTCTTTCACAGCAGGGGCTATCCTTTCCTAATCAATTTGTTCATATCATAATAATTGAGTATAAGCTTGTCAAGTATTCTTTTATGATGCTTATAACTACAAGCTCGTGGTATAATTTATCCTGAATTATCCAAGAAGTAGCCGCAAACTTTAGTTTGCGTGGATTTAATCAAATATTCATTTTATGAAACGCAGGCTTGAATAAAACGTCATTCCAGCTTGTCTGAAATCGTTTCCACCAGGTGTCATTCCCGCTTGTCAGGAATCATTCAGAAAGATTCTGGACAAGCCAGAATGACGGAAACGGTCGGAGCAAGAAAGTTGAATCCATTAGAAATTATTTCTCTTGCTCAGTATAAATAACCTTTTCGAGAAAAAGACCGTTAGCAGGAGCGGTTTGACCGGCATTCCTCCTGTCCTGTGATTCGAGTATCTCTTTCATCCTGTCTGCAGAAATCCTCCCTCTTCCAATCTCTACGATGGTGCCAACAATATTCCTCACCATGTGTCTGAGGAAACCATCTGCCTCTATCCGTATCTTTATAAAATCACCTTTTATGTTGGCTGTCATAAAATCAATCTTATCAACCTTTCCGATGTTCAAAGAAAAGATTTCCCTAACAGGATTTTTTATCCTGCTGCCAGTCCCCATAAAAGAAGAAAAATCATGTTTGCCGATAAGAACCTGCGATGCTTCGATAATAGACTGTATATCAAGGTGCTGTATCACCAGCCATGAATACCTGTAGAGAAAAACTGATGATTTTCTCTGGTTTGCAATGATATAAAAATAGCTTTTCTTTACCGCATCACCTCTTGGATTAAATGAATCATCAACCTCAGATGCCTCAAGAATTCTGACATCCTGCGGAAGTACGGCATTTAATGCCTTTTTTATTGTTTCAGGATCAAGTCTCGATGTTGTTCTGAATGCTGCAACCTGGCCGAGTGCGTGTACACCTGCATCTGTCCGGCTTGCACTTATAACCCTCGATTGTTCTTTTGTAATCTTTAATATCCTGTCTTCAATGACACCCTGAATGGTAAGCCTGTCTTTCTGAATCTGCCATCCATGATAGGCTGTTCCATCATATTCGAGGA
>JAGUWT010000052.1 GCA_020062205.1 Thermodesulfovibrionales bacterium | reverse complement strand
CGTGTGGCTCCCTACTATGGATGTCAAATATTAAGACCGAGGAAAGACCATGAGGACGTCGAGCAGCCGCGGTTCTTTGAGGATCTAATATCAGCGACAGGCGCTGTGCCTATTGAATTCCCTCTCAAACTTCGCTGTTGCGGCGGCGCCTTGATTATTACGAGTCGCCAGTCAGCCCTCAGCATGATGCGGAATCTACTTCAGAGTGCTGTCGATTCTGGCGCGGCGGTCATTGCTACGGCATGCCCGCTGTGTCAGGTCAATTTGGAATGTTATCAGAAACAAGTTAACCAGGAATTCGGCACCGAGTTGTCTATTCCAGTAATGTATTTTACACAGCTTATGGGATTAGCTTTTGGGGTTGATCCAAAGAACTTAGGTATTGGAAGCGAATTAGTCTCCACTCGCTCCATATTATCCTATGCTGAGAAGTAAGATAGCTTCGTGATAAGTTTTATAAAATTTAAACTAAAATGGATATATAAAACAGCAATAGTTTAATTATAAAAATAAAAATTTTTTGGTAGAAAAATTTGATATGTATAACTGGTCAATTGATGAGGAAAAATTTAAAAAAGAAGACCCGCAAGGTTATAAAATCTGGAGATTAGAGCAGATGATAAACTATGGATCACCTGATGAAAAAATAAGTGAAAGATTAGTAAGAAAATATTGGAAAAAAATAAAAAATAAAATAGACCCTTATAAAAGACGTTTAATAGAGTATTTATTATGGAAAAAGAATTATTCACTTCCAAACAATTTAACTTTTTGGAACTTGCCGCTCAAGAGGAAAAAATAACTAAGAAATTTTATTTAACTGGTGGCAGTGCTTTGGCTGGTTTTTATCTAAACCATCGTGTATCGAAGGATCTTGACTTTTTTTCTGAAAAACAAGAGGTTCCTCCCGTAGTCATCGATGTTTTTTTAAAAAAAATCTCTAACCAATTAAATATTATAAAAATTGAAAGAAGTCAGTTTTTAGGTCTTTTTAGTTATCATTTAATTTACTCAGACAAAGAAAGTTTAAAGGTTGATTTTAATTACTATCCATTCCCACGAATAGAAAAAGGAAAAAATTATAAGGGATTAGATGTAGCAAGTATTTATGATATTGCTGTAGATAAAATTCACACTCTTTTTATGCAACCCAGAGGAAGAGATTATGTTGATCTTTACTTCATTTTAAAAGAAAAGCAGTACCCTTTAGAAAAACTTATTTTAGATGCAAAATCTAAATTTGACTGGCACATAGATAAATTAAATTTAGCTGCTCAATTCTTGAGAGTAAAAGATTTTAAAGAAATCTTGGATATGCGAAAACGTTTTAAAAAAATTGATATGGAGAAATTCTTTTTAAACGAAGCTAAAAAATTGAAAAAAGAAATTTTTAAGAGGTAAGAATAATAAGGATACAATTTATGGACATATTTGTTTTTCTAAAAATGGTTCCTGATGTTGTGGAAGAATTGTTAATAGGAGAAGATGGTAAGTCTCTTGATACACAATGGCTCAGGATGAAACTAAGTGATCCCGATGAGCATGCATTGGAGGAGGCTGTCATATTGAAAGAAAAATATGGTGGAACGGTTACTGTGGTGGCAATGGAAGCTCCTGAAGTGGAAGAGGTTCTTTTCACTGCCATCGCAAAGGGTGCCGACTGCGCAGTGAAATTGCCCGGGGATTGGGCTGGCATTCAAGCACCTGCGATTGCCAAACTGTTCGCTTCGTACTTTTCGTTAACACAACACCAGATTGGCTCTGAAACTTTGATACTAATCGGTTCTCAAGCTATAGACGATCTAGAAGGAGAAGTTGCACCTTATTTAGCGGAAATCCTTGGAGCACATTATGTAGGAGTTGTAACGGGGATTCGCCTGGATGAAGAAAAGAAAAAGGCAATAGTAATGAAGGAATTTGCTGGAGGACTTCGCGGCGAATTTGAATTACCTTTGCCTGCCGTGTTAGGCGTACAAGCAGCAGAAAAACCTCCGAGGTATGTTCCAGTTGCAAAGGTTCGTTCCATCATGAAATCTACTCGGATTGAAACTGTAGATGTATCGCCATCTGAAATTATCAGCGGTTTGTCCGTTGAAAGATTGTTCATACCTGAAGTGGCGGGCAAAGCAAAGATGATAGAGGGACCGCCAGAAAAGGTCTCTACTCAAATCATCGAAATACTTGTAGAATGTGGAATTATAAGGAGATGAAAACTATGCAAGGACCTATACTCATTTTAGCTGAACACCTCAGAGGTGATATCGCAAGCCTAACCTTTGAAATGCTGGGCATCGGTAGAAAACTTGCCGATGACATGAAGGTTCCACTCCATTCAGTTATTTTTGGCAAGGACGTTGCACCTCTCGCATCGCAATTAGGTGTTTCTGATTCAGTGTTTGTCCTCAATCATCCTCAATTGGATATGCCTTCATCCGAGGTAGTGGCGGCTTTGCTTAAGACGCTCTTTGAGCAAAAAAACGTTTCTCTCGTGCTTATTGGGGGAACAAATGTTTCCACAGGGATAGGACCGAAACTGTCTTTCCGTCTTAATCTTCCCTTCGTCAATTTCTGTAGAAACATCCGGGTGAAAGATGGATTGGTGAGTTTCACAAGTCAGCTTTTTGGAGGGAAAATTCTTTCTGATGTTCGCTTGCAGGAGAATCGTGGAGTTGTAAGTGTTTACCCCGGTTCTTTTCCTATTGATGCGGGCAAGAGTGACAGAAAACCTTCTATAGAAATGTTAGACCTTCCATTGGAAGAGACAAAGGTTATTTTCAAAAAATACCTTGAACCGGAAGCTGGAGATATAGATATAACAAAGCAAGATGTTCTCGTTTCAGTAGGTCGAGGGATTGCCAACGCAGACAATATTGCCCTTGTGAATGAGCTTGCCGATGCTCTCGGCGGTGCACTATGTGCCTCTCGACCCGTGATTGATCAGGGATGGCTACCCTTGAGCCGCCAGGTTGGCAAATCGGGGATGACTGTAAAGCCAAAACTCTATCTGTCTCTGGGCGTAAGTGGAGCACCCGAGCATGTGGAGGGGATGAAAGATTCCGGACTTATTGTCGCAATAAACACGGATCCCAATGCCCCGATTTTTGGCATATCACATTACGGGATTTGCGCAGATCTTTTCGACATAGTGCCAACTCTCATTGAGGAGATAAAGACTCACAAGAGTGAATGATTATTGAAATGGATCCCGTAACTATAAATATTTTTGGTGTTTCCGGATATATCCTTTTATGGATCATTACACTCATTGCTTTCGGATTATTTGGGAAACGGATAATCGCGTTTATCAAACTTTTGCTCCGCGCACATCCGGAGAACCGATTCGATCAGCTCGGAAAGCGAATTCGATATTTGATCACCTTCGTGCTTGGACAGAAACGGCTTCTTCATGAATATGTCATCGGGATTGCACATTTTATAATTTTCTGGGGATTTATACTCTTTGCGGGAACGTTTGGCTGGAACCTTCTCAAAGGATTGTTTCCGTTTCTACCTATTCCCTATGCTGACGAAATAGGAATCATCAGGATATTCTTTTTGGTTTTCTCTCTGCTCGTTCTTGTAAGCCTGGTATTCGCAGTAATACGCCGTGCCTTTTTTCCACCTCCTCATCTCCAGCAATCATTGGATGCTTTCATCATCATCACCTTGATTTCTTTAGTGGTGCTTAGTACTCTTTTTGGAATAGGATTTCGTGCTGTTACTGTAGGACAGATGGAAGCGAGTTTGAATCCTGCAGATAATCTTCTTTACAAGATATTCCTTGGTATTCCCATTGATTCAGCACAGGGATGGCATCATATGATGTTCTGGATGCACCTACTGGTTGTTCTCGGATTTCTCGCCTATTTGCCTTATTCTAAACATCTGCATCTCTTGGCTTCGCCTTTTAGTGTTTTCTTTGCTAATATAGATCGAGCTGGTAGTTTAGATGTTCCTGGATCAAAAAATGAAACATCGGCAGGTGCCTCTCGATGGGATGAGTTTACATGGAGGCAGTTGTTCAATACCTTCGCCTGCGCCGAGTGCGGCAGATGCGACCGTGTTTGCCCTGCACTAACTTCGGGATACGAACTTTCCCCGAGGATGATTGTCCATCACCTCAAGGAACATTTAATGGAAGCAGGATTGAGGAGTAAAGATGACAAAACATCAGAAGGAGACGGATTGAGTCCCTTAATCGGGAAAACCGTGTCAGTGGCTGAACTCTGGGCTTGTACCACTTGCTACGCTTGCATGGAGCGGTGTCCTGTGTTCAATGAGCATATTCCACTAATCGTCAATATGCGTCGATACTTAGTAGCGCAAGGATCTGTGGACACAACTCTACAAGATGTTCTAACGAAGATGAGCCGTTACTGGAATTCCTTAGGTCAATCAGATCGTGTGCGAGCTAAATGGACACAAGGATTGGATTTCAAAATCAAAGATGCACGAAAAGAACAGGTGGAGTATCTCTGGTTTGTTGGTGATTACGCCTCTTATGATCCTCGCATACAAAATATCACGCGAACTACAGCAAAAGTTTTTCAGAAAGCCGGATTGGATTTTGGTATACTTTTCGAAGGAGAAAGAAACTCTGGTAATGATGTCCGACGGATTGGGGAAGAAGGTCTGTTTGAAATCCTGAAAGAGAAAAATATGCAGGCACTTGAGAAAGCACAATTCAAAATGATTGTAACAACTGATCCGCATACGTACAATACATTAAAGAATGAGTATGGCTTAAACGGAACATATCAGATTAAACATTATACTGAAGTCTTGGATAAGTTAATACAACAAGGGAAATTACGAATCAGTAAGAGACTGAATCAAACTGTGACCTATCATGATTCTTGCTATTTAGGTAGATACAATGGAATCTATGATGCACCGAGAAGGGTCCTTAAGACGGTAGGAACAAAGTTGGTGGAAATGCCAAGGAACCGCTCAAAAAGTTATTGTTGCGGTGCTGGAGGGGGAAGAATCTGGATGTCCGACCAACCAGGAATCAAGGAGCGCCCGTCTGAAAGTCGGATACGGGAAGCTGTTTCACTTCGTGGAGTTCAAGCGCTTGTTGTTTCCTGTCCGAAAGACATTGTCATGTTCCAGGATGCTCTGAAAACAACTGGGAATGAGGAAAAGCTTAGTGTTAAAGACATATCAGATCTTCTTTGTGAAGCTATTGAGTAAAACAAAAAAGGGGTTCATCGCGAATATGCGTACATTGTTGGTGTTAGAATTAATAACAATTGCCACGACCTTTAGGTCGTGGGTAAGTAAGTGAAGAAATAGAATATTGGCTTTAGCCAAAATTACTATGCCATATACAAAAGTGATGATACATTTTATGTGGTCAACCAAAAACCGGGTGCCTTTAATCGATAATAAATTAAAACCCGTATTGTTAAACCACATTAAAGAAAACAGCGTCAAGCAAGGAATATTTATCGACCGCCACAATTGTGTTAAAGACCATGTTCATTTATTGGTTTCGCTGGGAACAGAGCAAACTATTTCAAAAATTATGATGCTCATCAAAGGAGAGTCATCCTTTTGGGTGAATAAACAAAAATTAATACGGCATAAATTTGAATGGCAGGATGAATACATTGCACTTTCAGTTAGTGAATCAGCAATTCAAAAAGTCAGAGATTATATAGATAGACAAGAAGAACATCACAAGAAGGTAACATTTATGCAAGAATACAATGAGTTTATAAAAGCCCACGGTTTTAAGATAATGCATTTTGGCTAAAGCCGATGAGGATAATCATTCTAAATCCACGACCTGAAGGTCGTGGCAACTATAATGCATTCAGAAGATAAAGAAAAGAGAATGAAATAAATGCCAATTACAGAAGAACACATAACCACCACGTCTGATCTCACTTTGGAGAATCTATATGCAACTCCGGAGGGAAGGCGAGTTTTGACTTGCATTCAGTGTGGAACTTGTGCTGGAACTTGCCCATACGGTGATTACATGGATTATCCTCCAAGGCGCATCATCGCTTTACTCCGCATTGGAGAGATCGAAGAAGTCTTTCACTCTGATCACCTTCTCAATTGTGTCGCTTGTTATTCGTGTATGGCACAATGCCCGAGAGGTATTCGTTTGACTGAGGTCCTACTCCCCTTAATCAAAGAGGAGATGTTTGCCAAGCTTCCTCAGGTTCCGGCAGAATTGCAGACGGCACTTCAGAATACACTTCGCTACGGAAATCCTCAAGGTCTATCGCCAAGAAAGCGAGCCGACTGGACAAAAACCGCAGGTGTTCCTATCCGCATTCTTCCCGTGAATCCCAAACCAGTGGACGTTCTCTGGTTTGTGGAATGCTATACTTCTTATCACCCAAGAGGACAGGACAACAGTCGAGCAGTGGCAAAACTCTTTCACGCTCTCGGTGTGGACTTTGCTATACTTGGCAATGACGAATACTGCACAGGAGAATGTGCACGTCTCGTCGGAGAATCGGGATTATTTGACACACTTCGGGAAAGGAATATGAATGTATTCCGCAAGTATAAATTCAACCAGATTGTGACCGGTGGTGCCCATGCTTATGATGCGTTCAAATACCTCTATCCTTCCCACGGGTTCAATTATCCATTGGAACATACTACGACGTTCTTTGCAAAAAAATTTGATACTCTGAAACCTTTGCTGAATAAAAAACTGAATTATGTTGTTACCTACCATGATTCTTGCTGCTTAGGTCGGCACAACGGCTTTTTCGAAGAGCCACGAAATCTTCTGCGAACCATTCCTGGGATTAAACTGACAGAAATGACTCACAATCGTATTTGCTCTCTTTGCTGTGGCGGAGGCGGTGGTGGAATGTGGCTCGATACTTATTACAAATCCAAAAGTATGGAGCGGCTTTCGGAACGACGCATAAAAGAAGCAATCGCAACCGGTGCAGATGTTCTTGCGGTTTCTTGCCCTTACGAGATTTCCCGGTTTGAGGACGCTCTGAAAGTCATGGGTTACGAGAATAAAATGATTGTTCGAGATATAGTTGAACTTTTAGCAGAATCTTTAGGAGAAAATTAATATGGAGGTGCAATATGTATAGAGAAAAAACCGAAGGAAATGGCCAAGTTAAAATAGGCGTTTATATTTGCCATTGTGGCGTTAATATTTCCGCAACCGTTAATATAGACGAGGTCAGAGAGTTTATTTCCAAACAGCCTAATGTTATTATTTCCCGTGATTATAAATTCATATGCTCGGATCCGGGGCAGGATTTGATTAAGCAAGATATTAAAAATTTAGGAGTCAATCGGGTTGTAGTTGCGGCGTGTTCGCCGTTGATGCACGAGTTAACATTCAGGATTGCCGCTGAAACTGCCGGGCTAAATCGTTTTTTGGTGCAAATTGCAAATATCCGGGAACACTGTTCGTGGGTTCATGATGATCGAGAAAAGGCAACAGAAAAAGCAATTGCACTGGTGAATGCTGCTATTAAGCGTGTTGCTCTGCACCAACCATTAGAAATTACTAAACAACCCGTAAATAAAAATACGTTGATCGTTGGCGGCGGTATTGCAGGCATACAGGCTGCTCTCGAAATTGCTAACGCAGGCTATCATGTGTATCTGGTTGAGCGTGAGCCGACTATCGGCGGCAGGATGGGGCAATTCGACAAAACATTTCCTACACTGGATTGCGCCGCATGTATTTTAACTCCAAAGATGGTCTCAGTTGGTCAACGCAAGGACATCACGATGATGACATACTCGGAAGTTGAGAGTGTTAGCGGATACATTGGAAATTTCAAAATTAAAGTACGAAAGAAAGCTCGATACGTCGACACTGATAAATGCACCGGATGCGGTCTGTGCTGGAGTAGTTGTCCTGCAGTAAGAATACCTTCGGGTCGTTCCATTATTATAGATGATCAATTAGTCAATGAAATTTCAACCAAACCTAAGGAATAAATTCCATGACCTTATCTGAAGTTTCGAGTATGTTATCGTGTGAGGTATTCTGTGGTGAAAAAGAGATGAACACTATAATCGAATATGGATGTGCATCCGACTTAATGAGCGATGTGTTAGCGTTTTCCCGGTCGGGTGCCATGCTGTTAACAGGTCTTGTGAATACACAGACTATTCACACGGCTTTTATTGCTGAGTTAAAAGCAGTAGTTTTTGTGCGAGGTAAGAGACCGGATAAGGATTTAATCACTCTTGCGAGTGAAAAAAAGATACCATTGTTAGGCACACAGTTTTCTATGTATGAAGCTTGCGGAATTTTATATAAGAATGGACTTGTTCCGACGATGGAGAGCATTACAGCTAAAAGTTCTAATGGATAAATCATTCTCACAGTCGTTTGAAATAAGAGGCAGTGTTTTTATTGATGCGGGTAAAGCTTCAACTGAGGTCAAGACTATTTTAAAGCAACTTGGAATTAATTCGGAAATAGTTAGAAGAGTTGCTATCGCATCGTATGAAGCTGAAATGAACGTGGTGATGTATGCAAAGCGAGCTACTATGAATTTCGAAGTTTCGTCTGAAAAAATCAGTATTGTAGTTGAGGACGAAGGTCCAGGAATTTTGAATATAGAGCTGGCAATGAAAGAAGGTTACTCGACGGCAACGACAGAGATGCGCGAGATGGGTTTCGGCGCAGGTATGGGGCTGCCGAATATCAAAAAAAACGCTGATAGTCTAAAAATAGAATCTGAAGTTGGAAAAGGAACGAAGTTAGAGTTTGTGATAAATCTGAAAGAGCAGAGAGTCCCAACGATGTCGGGATAAACTGCGAGCATAGAGAAGTGACGAATGACGAACAATGAATGACTAATGACCAATTATGCAGAATGATTTTCGATCAATAAAAATTGAAAAAGAGAAATGCCAAGGCAGAATGACTTGCATGCGGGTTTGTCCTACTCAAGCTATACGTGTGCGCAATAAAAAGGCAACTCTTTTAAAAGACCGTTGTATAGATTGCGGCGAATGCGTACGGGTGTGTCCTAACCGGGCGATTGTTCCACAAACAAGTTCATTCAGCGATTTCTCTAAATTCAAATACACAATTGCAATCCCTTCTCCTGTACTTTATGCCAATTTTGGGAAGGATGTTCTACCGTCAACAATTTTAGCAGGACTCAAAAAAATCGGTTTTGACGATGCTCACGATGTTGCTTGTCCGTCCGAAGCCGTAAGTATCGCTTTGCAAGAGCTGCTCGATTCGAATAATCTTCCGCGACCATTAATTTCACCTTTTTGCCCGGCAATTGTGCGGTTACTTCAAGTCAGGTATCCAAATTTATTGGATAATCTTGTTCCGATAGAATCACCGATGGAAATTGCAGCACGTGAGGCAAAACGTGAGAAGATGCATGAACTCGGTTTAAAAGAAACTGAAATAGGTGCTATATACTTAACGCCCTGTCCAGCGAAGACTGTGACTATAAAAAATCCACCCCGGAAAAAATATACATTTATTAACGGAGCCATTCCCATTTCAGAAATATATCCGACATTGCTGCAAGCATTAACACATTTAAGCCCCGAAGGCAAGCAGGAAAAACAAGTCCGCGGTATTGGTTTAGGTTGGCCCATAGTAGGCGGACAGGTGTCGTCTTTGAAAAGAGAAGATTGCATTGCGATTGCCGGCTTGAACGATGTGATAAGGATTTTTGAAGAAATTGAAAACGGTAAATTAAAAGACATTCGTTACATAGAATGCCATACTTGTCCGACTGCTTGTGTAGGTGGCTCACTGAATGTTGAAAATCCTTATATAGCTCGTGGTAAAGTTCTTCGTCTGCTGGAGAAATACGGCTCTAAACCGTGTCAGCCGCGCGAAAAAATTAGGGAACTGTATCAGAAAAAATATTTTTCGTTACCCGGGAAAATACCCGCAAGTCCTGCCGAGCCATTGGACGATGACATACAGGTTGCCATAAATAAAATGAAAAGGAAGCAGGATGTGTATGATTTGCTTCCCAAGATAGATTGCGGGGCATGCGGTGCACCTACGTGTATGACTTTTGCTGAGGATGTTGTAAAAGGAAACGCCGCAGCCGACGATTGTGTGTTTATAGCTATTAAAAAGTTTGAATCAATTTCGAGCGATTTACTTGAGACTGTACTCAAACACAGTAGAAAAATACGCCATAACGAAAAATTGAATTAAACATGAAGATATATATATACTTTTTAACTATAATTGTATTATTAACAGGCGAATCACTTCATTCGCAATCACCCGATCCTTTAAGTTTCTTTCCACATCATCAAGGTGATTTGTGGGAATACTTTGTGCTGGACGGTGTTGGTAACGACACAATTCAAGACAGGATCATCTTCGACTCGACAGACATACAAGGAACAAGTCACATCAGAGTGGATCGCCGAACCCTCAATCCCTCAGGCCCAGCGATTAACACTCCCTGGTTTGATGAATATAAAATTGACACGCTCGGTCGTGTTTTTGCAAGTGGGTATTATTGGCGGAATCGGCTTCATTATAAACTGGATGCACAGATAGGTGAAATGTGGATTGCAAGTTATTATGATGTTGGGTATGAAATTGCTAAAGTGAGAGATATTTATCGTGATACTTTGTTCGGTATTTCAACAACATTTAAAGTTATAGGATATTCATCAACACAAGACACATCAGACACGACTATTTGGTTAGCACAGTATGTGGAAGTTCTAGCAGAAGGATTCGGTATTATACTTCGAGGTAGTGGTCACCTTGGATACTATCTTTATCTTCGTGGTGCAATTATTAATGGACAGGTGTATGGTGATACGACATTGGTTGGTATAAAAGATTTGCCGTTTACTGGCACACCCGAAATGATGCGACTATTTCAAAACTACCCGAATCCTTTTAACCCTACAACAACGATTACATACGAGTTGAACGAGAAAACAATGGTGCGTCTAATTGTGTATAATATCCTCGGACGAGAAGTTACGAAATTAGCTGAAGGTGTTCAGACTGCAGGCAGATACACATTCACATTTGACGGAAATTCGCTAGCCAACGGCGTATATTTCATAACCTTGGAAGCATCGGGAATGCGTAATACCAAAAGAATTATTTTGCAACGATAAAAGAAGAACAGAAAAATCAAAACAAGATTTCATAAAAAAAAGACCAAGGTTTCAACA
Source organism: Thermodesulfovibrionales bacterium (assembly GCA_020062205.1). Lineage (GTDB taxonomy): Bacteria > Nitrospirota > Thermodesulfovibrionia > Thermodesulfovibrionales > SM23-35 > VGWY01. Next base: position 695 of record JAGUWT010000052.1, on the reverse strand, counting down.
TGAAAACCATAATCAAAGTGAGCATATTAATGTTACTGTTGACGATACCTGTGCTTACCCAACCGCCGGTAAGTTTTTTCCCATCGCAGGTCGGAAATTTCTGGCATTACCAGGGAGACATAACTTTCATGGATTGGCGCGTTACCCATGATTCTATTGTTTCTGACAGTAGTCGCTATATTTTTGGTGACCGATATCCACAGGGTGAGACATTGTTATATTGGATCGATACCTCATTCAATGTATACGAAGCAAATGAACATATATACAAATTGGATGCAGACTCAGGAGAAGTTTGGAATACAGGACTAACAAATTACTACGTGTGGGTTGCGAACATCTACGGTGGTATTGTTTTTGGAAAACCGTCTACAATAAAAGTCATTCGCTATGGACCAGAGTATCCCGACTCAAACTGGCGGAATTTCTACTATATAGAGAGGCATCTTGCAAGCGGCTTTGGACTCATCTACGAGTGGCGTGAGCAGGGAAAGGTCTCTTGGTTAAAAGGTTGCGTGGTTGCAGGTGATACATTTGGAATACTCACCTCAGTTTCAGCAATTTATAGTACCTTGCCGGAGAGTTTTGCGTTATATCAAAATTACCCAAATCCATTTAATCCGTCAACTATCATAAATTATCACCTGCCCACTGGTCAGGCAGGATTACCCCCGCCTGACGGACGGGCAGGAATG
>JAGUWT010000167.1 GCA_020062205.1 Thermodesulfovibrionales bacterium | reverse complement strand
GGAAGACTTGTTGGTATTCCATTTGCATAATATTCTTTTGTCTCGAGCCCTTCTGGTTCAAGAAATACCTGATGCCGTTCGCGCTCTGCAAACCGCACAACCTTGTCCTCTATTGATGGGCAGTATCTTGCTCCTATCCCCTTAATTTTGCCGCTGTAAAGGGGCGAACGGTCAAGATTACTAAGGATGATCTTATGTGTCTCACTGTTTGTATGGGTTATATAGCAGGGAAGTTGGGGATTGGTAATTTTGTCTGTACTGTGTGAAAATGGCAGAGGCGGGTCATCCCCATACTGTGGTTCTGTCTTTGAAAAATCTATAGTCTTTGCATCGAGCCTTGGAGGGGTGCCTGTTTTCAGACGACCCATTTTAAAGCCCAACTCTTTTAGCGAATCAGAAAGCCCGATTGACGGGAATTCTCCAGCCCTTCCAGCGGAAAAGTTCTCAAGTCCGATGTGGATTAATCCTTTTAAAAATGTACCTGTCGTAACGATAATTGCCTTTGCTCCGTAAAAAATACCAAGAGATGTAAGAACTCCCTTTACTTTCCCATCCTCTACGACTATCTTTTCTATGAGAGCCTGCTTTACATCGAGATTTTTCTGAGACTCGATTACATTTCTCATTGTAATCCTGTATAAAACCCTGTCTGCCTGTGCCCTCAGAGACCAGACTGCAGGCCCTTTACTCATATTGAGCATCCTGAATTGAATCCCTGCCTTGTCTGTTACCTTCGCCATCTCACCCCCGAGTGCATCGATCTCCCGAACGAGATGGCCCTTAGCAAGTCCTCCGACAGCAGGATTACATGACATCTGGGCAATTGTATCGAGGTTTATTGTAAAAAGGCAGGTGGAGAAACCCATGCGGGCAGAAGCAAGTGCAGCCTCGCATCCGGCATGTCCAGCACCAATGACAACGATATCATAATCACGGTCTTTATACATGGCTATGTTTACTATAAAAGATTCATTAAAGCTTATTCAATTTTGAGAATATTGTAGGGGAGGGCTAACGGGACAGCCTTGAGGTATGAAAACTCGCGCCCCGCGCCTCCCCTGGGAGGGGATATGGAGGGTAGCCCCTTGAGCTCATCACCAGGTCCAAACTCTAATCATGACTCTTATGCCATTTTCGAGAACTTTTTGAATATATGTATCCAAATAGCTCTGATCACGCAATCCTTTTGGGGACTGAAATTTTTTCTCAGGAGTAACAGGAGTAAATAATGATAATCCAGTTACTTCTTTCGGTGGCATGATTGCAATCGGAAAAGATTTGCTCAAAGCATAGGCTTCTCCCCGTTCCCAGGCTTGGGCGAATCCATCTGTGTGTATACCACAGACACAAATGATCGTAAAAGTCATAACGATGATTATAGGTATGAATCTATGCATAATTTCATCCTCCTTTCTTGCCTCAAATCAAGGCTGTAGGAGTTTTTGCCTCTTTAGTTACATGATGAAGGAAAATTGAGGGAAAAGATGTAATTTAAATCACATTCTTAAAATCTTTTTGAAGAAAGTCAGGTTTCAGGCGTATGAATTTATTTTTGAGGATGGTTAGCTCTCCTTTTTTTTGCCATGTATCAATGATCCGTGTGACTGTCTCGCGTGTCAAACCTGTCATGTCTGCTATATTCTGATGTGTCAGCTTTATTTTTAACGTCACTCCATCGTTTGTCCCCTGGCCATAACTATTACACAGCATCATAAACAGCATTTTTATTCTCTGCGAGGCATTTTTGAAATTTAATAATTGTACCCTGTCCCAGGATTCACGGAGACGAGAACAGAATATCTGCAACAAGTTTTGAAGGATTTTTTTGTTAATAAAGAGCATTGCGTAAAACTTTTTTTTAGAGATGATGGCTGTAGTAGAATCCTCTGTTGCTATTACTGCAGCAGGAACTGTTTTCCCATCAATCAAAGATATTTCTCCAAAAAAATCACCTGATTGATGTATCGCGAGAATGATTTCTTTCCCTTCTTCATTGACGTGTACAGCCTTCACTTTTCCAGACAAGACAACATACATGTACTTATTTGTATCTTCCTCATAGAGAATTGCTTCATTCTTTTTAAATTTTTTTATGCTCATTTCGGTACTCATTTGATGTAATTCTTCATCGGTGAGTGAAGAAAAAAGTTGTATATTTTTTAAGAATTCGATTCCTTTATTCACGGTAGTAGAAACTTCCTCACATCCCCAACCCTCATGGTAACCTTGTTTGAATCGAGGTATTCGAGGAAAGGCAGGGCGTACTTTCTTGTTGTACCGAGGATGTCCCTGAACTCTGCTACAGTCATTTCAGATTTTTTGCCAAAAAATTCCTTCAGGGTCTGGATCATTTTGTTAAAAACTGAGGATGTTACATACATAGAATCGTTAATCCTCACAAGACTTCCCTCTTTTGCAAGGAGCTTCAAAATGTCTGATAACTGTTTCTGATCAAGTTTAAGCGTCTGGGATAGCTCTTCCTTCGTTGGAGGTTGAAATCCACCCTTTTCAAAAAGTCCTACCATCTTTGCCTTGAGTGTTTCATCTGCCTGAGATAAAGCCACCTTGAAGGTTGAAAGTCGGATTAATTCTTTATCTATAACAATATCTTTCTCAAGTGATGCCATGAGGCCATGAAAGAGCCTTGGTTCAATATTGAGATTAGCCTTTAGTTCCTCTTTCAGCATCCCGGGTTTGAGTGGATTTTTTTTATGAAACTCATTGAGGTTCTGAAAAACCTTTTCTCTGAAGGCATCAAAAGAAACCTTGTGAATGAGCACATCTTCAATACCGATGAAGATACGTTTTTCTTTCAGTGACCGTATTACATCCTTTATTGTAGGTATTTCAGCTTTTATCCATCCCTCAATGGACAGCATTGGAATACCGTGCAGTCCTGATTTTTGAACCTTCATGCTAATCTTTTCAGTTAGACTACCTTGCTCGAATATCATCAGGTCTTCCGTACCTTCTTTTCGTCTTCTCCGTGATGGATATGGGTCAAGCACTTCACCTCCACCAATTGTTTCAACCGGTGAAAATCTCCTTATAATGTATCTATCGCCGGACATGGAGATAACAGGGTCTTGGAGCCTGAACTGACAGTAACAACTCTCACCTGCCTGAAGCTCATCTCTGTTGTAGAGAATAATCCTTGCTATAGTCTCTGATGTGCCGAGGTGAAAATGGACAGTGCTTTTACTTTTCAGGATTGGTGCCTCTGGAAGCATTTCTATCTTTGCATCAATCGTTTTTGTTGTAGGAAACCTTTTAGGAACGACAACCGAATCTCCCCTTGTAATGTCTTCCTTCTCTACACCCTGAAGATTGATCGCCACCCTCTGGCCTGCATATGCAGTCTGTAATGGTTTGCCATGACTGTGAAGTCCTCGAACCCTGGTTTTGACATTGCTCGGCAGTATCTCCACAGCATCGTCAACAGAAATGCTTCCAAAGACGGCAGTTCCTGTGACAACAGTCCCAAATCCCTTTAGGGTAAAAACCCTGTCTATAGGGAGCCTAAAGAGACCCCTTGCTGGTTTTGGGTCGACCTTTAATGCAACCTTTTTAATCTCTTCTTTCAGTAAATCTATGTTGAACATTGTTTTTGACGAGACAGGCACTATTGAAGTCCCTTCGAGGAATGTCCCCTTTACAAAGTCCTTCACCTCATCCTTGACGAGTTCAAGCCATTCATTATCTACAAGATCTGCCTTTGTGATTGCAATGAGTCCTGATTTGATCTTCAGAAGGTTGCATATATGGAGATGCTCACGGCTTTGTGGCATGATGCCTTCATCAGCAGCAATAACAAGAAGCACGAGATCTATGCCTCCTGCACCTGCAAGCATATTTTTAACGAGTCTTTCATGCCCCGGGACATCTACAATCCCGACAGTAAGGCCATCAGGATATGCGAGGTCTGCAAACCCGAGGTCAATGGTAATGCCCCGCTCTTTCTCTTCCTTCAGCCTGTCAGGGTCTATACCTGTCAGTGCCTTTACAAGGGCACTCTTCCCATGATCAATATGACCAGCGGTGCCAAGAATGATATATCGCATAAAGAATAAACCTCACTCGCAAAATTCTATTACAGGCAGGACATGGCATTTGAGCGGATTCTTTTGCCGATAGTCAGATAGTATATGTATAAAAATCAAGAGGCAAAAGCCCTCGGAGGTCGATACGACCGAGAATGAGTGAAGATGCCATGTCCTGCCTGTGTATCAGCATTTTATAAATGCCTGCATATTCGGGCTAACATACCAATCTGCCAGACTTAAGTATATCCTTCTTGCTGCCATCTTTACGAATCAATGTTACAGTCGGCTTAAAAAACACAAAGTCCTGGTGAAAGGGCGTTTTAATCTTTCCACCAAATGAGCTGTTGTCACCAAGCGCTATGTGAATTGTCCCGAGGATTTTTTCTGATTCAAGAATATTGTCCGGCCTTGTAGCGCGGTCGTTAGTACCAATACCAAGCTCAGCAATATTTCTATTTTCCTTCCTTTCTGAAAGCTTCGTGCTAAGATATTCTGCATACTCATCTTCTCCTGAGACATTTACCACAAAACCATTTTTCACTATAAATGTTATCGGGGACTTCAGTTGTC
>JAGUWT010000065.1 GCA_020062205.1 Thermodesulfovibrionales bacterium | reverse complement strand
GAAGTGCTGACTCTCGCATCAATCATTGAGAAGGAAGCTGCAACAGATGAGGAAAGGCCTTTAATCTCTGCTGTGTATCATAACAGGCTTAAAAAGAGAATGCCGCTTCAGGCAGACCCAACCGCTGTTTACGGGATAAAGAGCTTTGGTGAAAAGATAATTGAAAGTGATTTGAGAAGGAAAACCCCTTATAATACATATGTCATTAAAGGACTGCCACCAGGTCCTATTGCTTCCCCTCGCATGAAATCAATTCTTGCTGCTCTCTATCCGGCAAAGGTTTCCTACATCTATTTTGTATCGAACAATGATGGCACACACACCTTCTCTGTTACACCAGAGGAACATCGCTTGGCTGTTGAGTCATATAGGGCAAAGAAAAGGATGGAGATAGAAAACAAGAAGGCAATTGAAGGAGATACAAAGGAAAATGGAAGCTCGTAAAAAGACAAGAGTGATTTATGTAGGTGAGGTACCTATTGGGGGCGGAAATCCGATTGTAGTCCAGTCCATGACAAAAACAGATACAGCGAATGTACAGTCAACAATAAAGCAGATTAAATCTCTTAAAGAAGCAGGCTGTGAAGTCATAAGGCTTGCAGTACCTGACATTGATGCTGCAAAGGCACTCGGTAAGATAAAGAAATCTATCAATATCCCCATGATAGCTGATATCCATTTTGACTGGAGGCTCGCACTTGAGGCAATTGCACAAGGGATAGATGGCCTTCGGATAAATCCAGGAAACATAGGTGCGAAGTGGAAGGTAAAAGAGGTGGTTACCGCTGCAAGCGAGAGAGGTATACCCATTCGAATAGGAGTTAATGCCGGCTCACTCGGGAAAGATTTATTAGAGAAATATGGGCATCCTAAACCAGAGGCGCTTGTTGAGAGCGCAGAAAGGCATATCCAAATACTCGAAGAACTTCATTTTACAAACATCAAGGTTTCTCTGAAGGCGTCCAACGTACTTGATACAGTTCGTGCGTACAGGATATTCTCTGAAAAATATGATTATCCTCTCCACTTAGGGGTATCAGAGGCTGGCCCACCATCAACTGGTATCATAAAAAGTTCTGTTGGTCTTGGCATATTACTTTCAGAAGGGATTGGAGATACAATAAGGGTATCACTTACTGCAGAGCCTGAAGAAGAGGTACGGGTTGCCTATGGAATACTCAGGTCACTTGAGCTCAGGAAAAAAGGTATAGATATTATCTCCTGCCCTACGTGTGGCAGATGTAAGATTAACCTCAGAGGTCTGGTAACCGAGGTCGAGTCAAGAATCAAGAACATCCCTGTGAAGACACCGATAACAATCGCTGTTATGGGTTGTGTCGTGAATGGTCCGGGAGAGGCGAGAGGGGCAGATTTCGGTATCGCGGGAGGGAAGGGCAGAGGCATCCTGTTTAAAAGAGGTAAAATAGCAAAAAGGGTTAAGGAGGAAGATCTCCTCGACGAGTTACTCAAGGAGATAGGATCATGGAAATAATCAGGATACCGAGGGTTATGCAGGGGACATCAAAGGGCTTAATAATAAAAGGAAAATCAATAGGCTTTGTGCCGACAATGGGGGCCCTTCATGAAGGCCATCTTAGCCTTGTCAGGAGGGCAAAGGAAGAAAATGACATTACGGTGGTAAGCATTTTCGTAAATCCGATCCAGTTCGGGCCAACTGAGGACTTTGAGAATTATCCCAGGAATATTGAAGGAGATACAGAAAAGCTTGGGAAAGAAGGAGTGGATATAATCTTTATGCCTGATATACATTCGATGTATCCCGAAAGGTTTTCAACGTCTGTAGAAGTGCAAAAGATTTCAGAAAGGCTCTGTGGCGCATTCAGGCCTGGCCATTTCAGAGGAGTAGCAACGGTTGTAACAAAGCTCTTCTATATTGTGAAACCAACAAGGTCATATTTTGGTGCAAAGGATTTTCAGCAGACTGTTGTTATAAAGCAATTCGCAAAAGACCTCGACATGGATATTGATATTATTGTATGTCCGACAATAAGAGAAAAGGATGGACTTGCAATGAGTTCCAGAAATGCATACCTCAATATGGAACAACGGGAAGCGGCAACAGTCATTTACAGATGTCTCAAGGAGGCTTCAGATTTGGTAAAATCTGGTATAATAGATGGAAATCATGTTAAAGGGGTTATGCAGAATAGACTCCTGAAGGAACCAGAAGTTTCAGGGATTGATTATGCAGGAGTGTATGATCCTTTAACCCTCGATGAGCTTTCCGAAATAAAAGGTGACGCACTTCTTGCAATCGCGTTGAAGATCGGGAATACAAGGCTTATTGATAACATGCTTGTGATGAAAGGCAGGTGACCTGAATGCTTCAGAGGGTTCATATACAGATACTCGACAATCCTATGGAAGGTGTGCTTATCCAGGAAGAAACATTTGAGGTTCCTGCAACGAACAAGATTCTCACAGAAGATCTCAAGAAGGAAATGAATTATTTTTATCCTTCCGTTGTATTTGTTGAGTATATAGACCTTTTCATGGATGGAGAAGAAGAGTTTGCTGATATCAGAGAGCTTTTAAGGCTTGGTGCTATAAACACTCCTGTTGTTTTAATCAATGGGATTATCAAGATACATGGCGGTATCCCCCCTTCAATAATAAAAAGCGAGGTAGAAAAACTCCTGTCAACAGGACCTGTGCACTAAAGACAGTAACGAGTAGCAAGTGACAAGTTAAAAACGAAAGACCTTAGACTTTCAGACTCATTACTTGTACTCATTACTTGTACTCGTTACTCGTCACTTGATAGTTAGCAGTTTCTCTACGGTTGGAAAAAGCCCCATATTCGTATGTGGCAGGAATAAGGCAGACATGTATTCATCCATAAACCTTCTTGAAACAGACAATTCAACGTATGTCATCTTGCGTGATATTTCTTCTGCCTCTTTCCTCATGCTCTCAGAGAGGAGACAGAGGTAACCCCCTGCAATAGATGTATTCCCGAGGAACCGGAACCTCTCTCTTGGCAAATCAGGCAACATACCGATAATGATTGCCTTTTCTATATTGAGATAGTTCCCGAATCCACCGGCAATATAAACACGCTCTATGTCATCAAAAGTAAAACCAACCTTTTGCAAGAGTAAAGAGATGCCTGCATAGACTGCTGCCTTTGCCCGCATGATATTTTCTATGTCAACCTCTGTAAGGACAATATCTCTGCCTTCGTTACTACTAAACAAGAACTCAGGTCCTTCTAAACCTTTCCTTATCCTTTCGGTTTCCAGCCCTTTAACAAACTTACCCTTCCGGTCTATGATCCCTCTCAGAAACATTTCTGTAATAGCATCAATCATACCTGAACCACAAATACCCATTGCCTTTCCCTGGCCTATAATACCGAGTGTAGGTTCAAATGTCTGGGGATCGATCCTTACAGACTCCACAGCTCCTTCCGTTGCCCGCATTCCATGTGTTATTCCACTTCCCTCAAAACATGGTCCAGCAGAACATGCGGCTGTCACAAGCCATTCGGTATTCCCAATAACAATCTCTCCATTTGTACCTATGTCCATAAACAGCGCTATTTCACTATTTCTGTGCATCTTCGAGGCAAGAACCCCTGCAACAATATCGCCTCCAACATAGCTTGCAACACATGGGACAGTATAGACAGGAGCCTGTGGATTGATATTAAGCTTAGCTGCCCCTGCCTTCCATAAGGGAAATGAATTCAATGTCGGGATATAAGGTTCTTCTCTGATGTATGCAGGATTCAGACCCCAGAAGAGATGGAGCATGGTAGTGTTACCAGAAATCACAGCAGATTCGATACACTCTATGTTTACAGTATGTCTCTCACCCATGGGGGTTAAGAGAGTATTTATATCACTCACCACTGTGTCTCTAAGTTCATCAAGGCCGTTACCTTCAGAGGCATGGATTATCCTTGTGATAACATCATCTCCATATCGTATCTGTGAGTTATAAGTCGAGCCCACATCAATAAGCCTTCCATCTGTAAGATGAACAAGATATACAACCAGAGTAGTTGTTCCTATATCAATAGAGATGCCATATCTGTTTTTATCTTCCATTGGAGACAGGAGAATGGCCTCAGGGGCGTCTGTATAGGCAAGATTTACTTTCCAGTTAGCATTTCTCAGGGCAGTTGCCATACTGGATACAAAACCATGTGAAAATCTCAAGTCTTTTAACCCTTTTCCACTGGCTGCCTTTTTTAACCGTTCAAGGTCACTGTTATTGTCAGTTATTGTGGGTGGTGGAATATCCAGCGAAACCCACCTCACAATCGGGAAAATTTTAGCATTTAAGGACTGAAATAGTTCAAAGAGGTCTCTCGACCTCGATACCTCTATTCTGTCTCCTACAACAAGCCTTGATTCCTTTGGTATATCAATAAGGATATCTTCTTCAGGGAATGTCTGACATGCAAGCACAATACCTCTGTCTATATCAGGAGGTTGAAGCCTGCCAGTAGAAACACTCCCGACTTTTCCTTCGAGGAGCCTTACTCGACATTTGCCGCAGATGCCTTTCCCACCGCATGAGGAAACAAGATATATTCCCTCCCTCTTCAGCGTCTGGAGGATGCTTTTCCCTTCTAAGATATGGAGAATCTTTCCTGATGTTAACCTGATATTCATTTTTATTTAGCTTAATGTAGGAAATCTTTTTAAATCAATG
>JAGUWT010000206.1 GCA_020062205.1 Thermodesulfovibrionales bacterium | reverse complement strand
ATCCTGCTTTTCAATATTAAATTTGGGTATTGTAAAAACATCTCCTTCAACTTGGGGAAAAGTGACAATGTCAGGAAGTAACTATCAGTTTGTCAAAACAACACCACGGAGATACCCATAGCTTTGGCAGCGTCAGCCATGATGTGGTCGGCTGTTGCGAGAATGTCAACTGTGAGATCCTTTGCAATAGCAAGATGTAAGGCATCAAGCGTCCTTAAAGGGATATCAGATAGCACTGACAAAAGGTTCACAGCACCTGCTGCCAAGCCATCAGGCATTTGATGGCAAATCAGAAACTTCTGACGGATGTCTTCCTGGGATGTCGCAAAAATTTCTGCCTCCATTTTCGCGTCTATATTATTCTCTCTCCTTCGTCTTGCCAGAAGGCAGCGCATTTCAACAACAGTTAAATCACTGATAGAAACAGGACCATGTTCTTGAATGTACTGCTCAACATCCTCGGATTTCACTTCGTTGATATACCATTTCGCAAGAGCACTTGTATCAAAATATATGATAGTGCTCATCGTGCATCCCTGTCTGCACGAATCAGCTTCTCGCTTCCTTTCCGCATTCGTGGCATTTTTTCACGTAAAGCTTGATGAGAGGGTATCGGCCTTTTCCTGCCAATCTGCATCACACGGGCAATAGCTTCCCCCCTCCGGGTGATAGTTACTTCTCCCTCTGTTGCCAACAACTGGTCTAAACGGGAAAGAACCTGCCGAGCCTCCCGAATATTGAGTTTCTTCATATCAAGACCTCCTTAAAAATAGATGAAACTAATTATGTGGACATGTGCCACATAATATATTTTGTAGCACAATGATAATATTATGCAACCGTTTATTTCAGTTTGGAATCTTCATCTTTTCTTGAGAATTCATAGTGCGTAGGGGGAAGGACTCCGCGCTGATCAATGGAGCATCGGGCTGCGAGTTACACGCAGTAATTCGCAGGAGTCGGAAAGTTTTGAAAGTGCTGACTTCGGTGTGTACTCCTCAAAATTAAAGGAAGGATAAGGTAATCCTTTTAAAAAGCATAATAAATACGGGGCTTGGCTAAGCGTTGCTTCAGTTTGCCTTCCTTAGCAAGGCGAAGGACAAGCCTGGTCTACGACTCGTAGAGAGGAACGAAAACACAAGCTTGCGTCCTTGCAGAAGCCATGACAGGCTCGATCGACTATATTTAAAACGGTTCTTCTCTCTCCTTCCTCTTAGATACCACTAACTAACCATCCCAGTCTTTTGATACCGGCATCAGATCAAGATTTGATAATAGTCTGAACATCCCTGTAACTGTTGGCTTCTTACTGTTTCGACTTCGTGCCCAGCAGCATGAAATAATTGTTGTGTTCGTGTTCCAAAATTCTCATCAAGTTTACATAAAAGATACCCAGATTCGGGTACCCCGGATACAGGGTTTACCAAAGCAAATATTTGGATCAACGGAGATACGATTGAGAAGCGGATGTGTTATAATAAACCTCCTCGAGGTGTCTCTTTAAATAAAGTATATCATAACTTTTTTCCTAAAAAAATTTAAAACAGCCCTCTATCAAGAGTCCTGTACTGGATAGCCTCTGAAACATGATGGGATTGGATATCTTCTGAGGCATCAAGGTCAGCAATAGTCCGTGATAATTTTAATATCCTCGTATATGCCCTCGCAGATAGTCCGAGTTTCTGCATGGCGGTTTCAAGAAGTGATTGAGCGTCAGGCTTCAATCTGCAGTATTTTTTGACATGTCTTGTTTTCATCTGTCCATTTGAATAAATCTTTTTATCATCCTTAAAGCGTTCAAGTTGAATATTTCTTGCCGAAACAACCCGTTTCCGAATATCTTCTGATTTCTCTCCGGAATGCTCTGTTGATAATTCCTTATAAGGCACTGCTGGGACATCGATGTGAATATCAATCCTGTCAAGAAGGGGACCTGAAACCCTGTGCCTGTAGCGATGTATCTGACTGGGGGTACATGTACACTGATGCCGTGAATCGCTCCAGAAACCACATGGACAAGGGTTCATGGCAGCAACAAGCATAAATGCTGCTGGATATGTTATTGATGCGACTGCCCTGGAAATAGTCACTTCTCCACTTTCCAGTGGTTGTCTGAGAACTTCAAGGACATTCCTCTTGAATTCAGGCAACTCATCTAAGAAAAGCAGTCCATTATGGGCAAGACTTACCTCACCCGGCTTTGGAATCTGTCCCCCACCGATTAATGCGACATCTGATATTGTATGGTGCGGTGAGCGGAAGGGTCTTGTCGCGAGTAAAGGCTGTCCATCCCTGAGAAGGCCGGCAACGCTATGTATCCTTGTTGTCTCCAATGCCTCATCAAATGTCAGACCTGGAAGGATAGTCGAAAGCCGCTTGGCAAGCATTGTCTTTCCAGAACCAGGTGGTCCAATCATCAGCACATTATGTCCACCTGCAGCAGTAACCTCAAGTGCTCTTTTGGCATGTTCCTGGCCCTTTACCTCAACAAAATCATCCTCGTACATTGCATTTTCTTCCATAGCCTTATGAATATCTATGTCGTAAGGTTTCTTGAAATTGCTATCCCTCATAAATTCAATGACCTCAGGGAGACTTTTTAATCCAAATACAGGTATCCCCTGAACAACTGCAGCCTCTGGTGCATTCTCCTCAGGAAGGATAATTCCCTTTAAACCGAGAGCCCTTGCTCTCATTGCCATTGATAAAGCACCCCTGACAGGCTTGATCTTTCCATCAAGTGAAAGCTCACCAGTAAAAAGATACCCATCGACTGAACCAACTTCAATCACACCTTCTGCTACAATAATCCCAAGAGCAATCGGGAGGTCAAAGGATGAGCCCTCTTTCTTTAAGTCTGCAGGTGCGAGATTAACGGTTATCTGCTTGAGGGGGAAATGAAAACCGATATTTTTCAATGCAGGCCTGACCCTGTCCCTTGACTCTTTCACAGCAGCATCAGGCAGGCCAACGAGGGAAAAATGAGGGAGTCCTCTCGATGTGATATCGACCTCAACAACTACAGCATGGGCTTCAATACCAATGATACTTGCACTGAGGACCTTTGATAGCATCAGGATAGATTATATTTTTAACCGAGTTCAAAATGCAATATGTTAAAATTATAAGATTTGTGCAAAACTATCTTAACCACAGAGAACACAGAGAATTCAAGAATGAGGACACTGAGTAACTTTTACATTTAGAAGAAATAGAAATCTCTGTGATCTCCATAATATACTCTGTGAACCCTGTGGTGAGAATGAGGAGATTAGATGGCAAAGGTACCGGTAAGCATTGAAGAAGAGATGAAGGGCTCCTACCTTAATTACGCAATGAGCGTAATCATTGGGAGAGCACTTCCTGAGGTCAGAGACGGGCTGAAGCCTGTCCAGAGAAGAATTCTGTACGCAATGTTCAGGGAGGGTCTTCTTCCCGGAAGGAAATATTCGAAATCTGCTGGTGTGGTAGGAGAGGTCCTCAAGAAATACCATCCCCATGGTGATACAGCGGTTTATGATGCGATGGTTCGACTCGCGCAGGACTTTAATATGCGATACCCACTTGTAGATGGACAGGGCAACTACGGCTCAATAGACGGAGACCCGCCGGCTGCTTACAGGTATACAGAGGCAAGACTTGCAGCAATTGCTGAGGAACTCCTATCTGATATAGATAAAGAGACTGTGGACTTTATCCCGAATTTTGATGAGACAACAGACGAACCTGTTATCCTGCCATCAAGAGTCCCAAATTTAATCGTAAATGGCTCATCTGGCATTGCTGTTGGTATGGCTACAAATATCCCTCCACATAACAGTGGAGAGATTATCGATGGACTCGTGCTGCTGCTCGAAAATCCTGATGCTAAGCTGAAAGACCTGATGTCTCATATAAAGGGCCCCGATTTCCCAACTAGCGGTATTATTCACGGCACTGATGGGATTCTCCAGGCATATAATGAGGGGAGGGGACTTATTAAAGTCAGGGCAAAGGCCAGGATCGAGCGTGAGTACAGGGGTGGAGAGAATATCATCATTACAGAGCTTCCATATCAGGTGAACAAGGCAAGGTTGATCGAGAAGATGGCTGAGCTTGTGAGAGAAAAAAGGATCGAAGGGATATCTGAAATAAGGGATGAATCTGACAGGGATGGTATCAGGGTTGTGCTGGAATTGAAACGGGGTGAGATGGCACAGGTTATTCTGAATAACCTTTATAAACATACACAGATGGAGAGCACTTTCGGGATAATCATGCTGGCCCTTGTGAATGGTCAGCCCCGCGTACTGGATTTAAAGAAAATTCTGAACTATTTCTTGCAACACAGGCGGGACGTCGTCCTGAGAAGAACCCGCTTTGAGCTGAGGAAGGCTGAAGAGAGGGCCCATATCTTAGAAGGATTAAGGATTGCGCTCGACCACTTAGACGAGATAATCGCACTTATCAGAAGATCAAAGACACCTGAAGAAGCAAGAATTTCTTTGATGAGGGATTACCCGTTATCAGAGATACAGGCACAGGCTATTCTTGATATGAAACTCCAGAGGCTTACAGGACTTGAGCGAGAGAAGATAATAAACGAATACAAGGACATATTGAAAGAGATCGAGAGGCTCAAGGCAATACTCGGAAGTGAAGCACTTGTTTCACAGATTATCAAGGATGAACTCCTCGAGATCAGGAATAAATATGCAGATGAGAGGAGAACCGAGATTACATCAGAGACAAAAGAGATTACCATAGAGGACCTTATAACGGATGAGGAGATGGTCATTACCCTTTCTCACCAGGGATACATAAAGAGGAATCCCTTAAGCGCTTACAGGAGCCAGCGCCGCGGTGGGAAGGGCTCTATTGGCATGGAAACAAAAGAAGAGGATTTTGTCAGGGAACTTTTTATAGGCGCAACACATGATTACATGCTCTTTTTCTCTAACCTTGGCCGGCTTTACTGGCTGAAGGCATATCAGGTACCAGAAGCAGGTCGCGCTGCAAAAGGGAAGGCCCTTGTGAATCTGCTTGCCCTTTCAGAAGGTGAGCTGATTACAACAGCGCTTCCTGTCCGCAACTTCAAGGAAGGTTTCCTCGTAATGTTCACAAAGAATGGCATAGTAAAAAAGACTGCTCTCGAGAAATACAGTAACCCACGCGGGAAGGGGATCATTGCCATAACACTTGATGTAGGCGATGAACTTATTGCCGTCAGAAAGACAGATGGTAAAAGTGATCTTATTATAGGCACAAGAAAAGGCATTTCAATAAGATTCAATGAGGAAGATGTGCGTGATACAGGACGAACCGCAATGGGGGTTAAGGGGATCAGACTTATGAAGGGAGATGAGGTTGTCTCAGCAGAAGTGGCAGAGGAAAAGACAGCCATCCTCACTGTAACAGGAAGAGGACTTGGTAAGCGTTCAAAAATAGAGGATTATCCTGTTCAGAGCCGTGGCGGCAAAGGTGTTATCTCAATAAAAATAATAGAAAAGGGCGGTAAAGCTGTGGGCCTTATGCAGGTAAGAGATGAGGATGAGGTTGTAATGATAACCAGTTCAGGGAAACTTATCAGAACCCTCGCAGGTAATATTTCCCTCCATGGAAGGAACACTCAGGGCGTGAGGCTCATGGATGTTGAGAGTGAAGATAAGGTTGTAAGCATCGGCAAGATAGTTGAGAGGGATTAAGGCTGAAGATTGGGAGGTCAGCGGGGTGCTCCTTGTCTTAAACTTTCAAGCCTAATTTTTAATGATGCCAGGGGATATTCTATTGTCAGGGTTCTCACGATTTCTTTTTCTTGGATACAGAAGCCTTCAGGTCACTTAATACCTTCATAATGGCAGGTTCTATCACAGGCAACTCTTTCTTTACAACTGTCCAAACAATTTCATGATCGATCCCAAAATAGAAATGGGTGATCTTATCCCTCATCCTCGCCATGTCGGTCCAGGGAAGGTCATTATACTTTGCCCTTATCTCCTTTGGTATATTCTTGGATGCTTCTCCAATATTTTCGATCTTGAACGCAACAGCACTCCTGGTCTTCTCATCAGCAAGAAACTCCTTGCGAGTCATTTTGCCTACAAACTCTTTTATGTACTGCATTGCGTCATAGATATCCTGGATGAAGAGCTTCCATTCTCTCTTCATATATAGACAACCTCTTTCAGTATGATTTTCCTGAGCTCAGGGCGTATGCCGCCTTTTCTGACGAGGTCAACCTTTTTCCTGAGAAGCTTCTCCAGATACCTTTCCATCTCGATGAGCTTGAGAAGACCCGGGATATTTCTCTGATCGAATTCAACGAGGATATCGATATCGCTTATTTTCCTCTGCCCTCCACGCACAAATGACCCGAAAATACCGATCTCTCTCACCTTGTATTTGCGGCTTACCTCTTCCTTATGCTCTTTAAGGATTTCCTTGATTTCTTCAAGTGTTCTAACGGGCTTTTTCATGGTTATATTGTAGCAATTTTATAAGGAGTTTGTTAGGAATTTATTTTGTATGGTGTGGGAGACTGTGGGTGGGAGATCTTAATGAAATGTTTCTTTCCTCTATACAGATTGAGCATATTCGAGAAAATGAAGATTCCTACGAGAAACATAATATGCCGCATTAGATATAGTTGGGTTATATATAACACATAGAAGTTAACAGTCTGGTGAGCCAGCGGTCAGAGTGAAGTACTCACAGTAGTCTGCAATTTTGTGTAGGACGTTAATTCTCTTCATTTCTTTCGGAAATTATTAAAGCCCGTGCCTTTACTCCTTCGATGCTTTTCCTTCACCTTACAAGGAAATACAACCTAAGCACGGCTTGCTCAAGCTCCTGTCATAAGAAGGCAAGAATTTCTTTTTTAAACTTAGCGTTTGATATTAAAGAATAGCTGCCTTTGCTTGATTCTTGAATCGACTTTTGCTGCACCTGTTGCGCATAAAGCATAGAGAATATTGAGAGCATCAAGGGGTTCTTTTATATAGACGGGCTTCTTTGATTCTTTAACAACGTCATTAGAGGTTATCTTTTGTCTCCCTGAGAATTTTGTTCTCACATAATCTGCGGCATCTTTTGACACTACATTGAAGTTATAACTGTTCTTATTTCTCGAAACAGTCATAAGAATATAGTCATTCTTGCCTTCATACACATAATACGTTTGAGTTTTTCCTGTTACTTCTTTAATAAATGACAAACCCGAAAGAATGCTCTTTGATTTCATATTTGCCTCCTTAAAGATATCTATAAGAAACTTTTGTTTTCTTCTGCCCGGAGCGTCCGAACTAATGATTCAAAAGTAATAAAGCGTGAATTGATAAAAACAGCATATGGAACCTTTATATAATCCCACATTTGTCCTGTCAGCTCGGTTACTGCTTTACACCATTCTATTGTCCTTGCATCTTTAAAAGGCACATCTTTATCTTCCCACCCCTTTGTCTCTATAATCCACATGCATGTATTGCCGTTGTTCAGTTTCTGCTCAGCAACAAAGTCAGGATAGTAATATCTTATTGCACCACGAGCACTTAAGTATTCAATGGAAAATCGTGTATATGTCTCTGCCAGCTTTGCAAACTTTGTGATATCATCTGCTTTATCCAAAAATATGGCGAAATTTTTCTCAAAATCGTTAAAACAAGGAGTTACATTAAATACTGTTTTATCAAGCTCTACCCAGTCACGCCTCCAGTAAAAACCGTCGATCTCCATAAGCCTGAAAGGTTCGGCTATCATCTCAGGTTTTGTTTTACTAATACAATACTTGCCTATGGCTGATGCAAGGATTGTGATTATCTCACCTGCAACTCTTGTATCGCACAACTGCCTCCGAATGACCTCGTGATCAAGGTCAACAGTTCTTCCGAAAAAGATTCCTCCGATATATTTCTTTATATGTGGATATATCAGTGCAAATTGTCCTTCAATACGTGCCTCCTTCATAACTCTTTTAGTTATATTCTGAAGAATTTCGTGACTTTCAGGATAACCAACTTCTATTTCTACCTGCTTTTGACCAACCTTTTTCTGTGTTACTGTCTCGATTAACTCAACCTTTTTTTCTATACCTTCTTTAAGAGTAATTTTTAATGGATCTGGTGGCAGCTTTGAGATATCAAAGGATTCAAGACCTTTAAATTCTCTTGTATGGGATGGGGTAAGGATTGGAAGTTCTATATCATACTCTGCCTTTATCTTCATAGGATAGACATGGACGCCCAAAGGTGGCGGTATTTTGGTTACACCTATTCCAACGCCTTCTACTTCAAGCCCTTTTACAAAATCTTCAAATGCCTGAGTGCCTATTAGCTCAACTATCTGGATGTAATCAGGACCTATTCCTCGCATTAATCTCAGTCCCCTGCCAATAGCCTGTTCAGGAAGAATATTGGCCTTTGCAGTGAATGGTCGCAAACCAAGAATGACAGAAACATTCTGTACGTCCCAGCCTTCTCTAAGCATTAAAACACTTACCACTGCCTTTATCTTACTATCTGCAAGATCAATCGAACGTGCAGCCTCTCTTGCAATCTCTAAATCCTTTTTTGATACCTCACCTGTTTTATCAGTATGTATACGCATGCTGTGCTTGCCTTTAAATTCATTCAATCCCTGTAGGTAGGCATAAATATCATCCGCATCCTTTGTGTTTTCTGCCATGATAAACAGGACAGGCTTTTTGCCAACTTTTCCATAAGCCTCTGTATGCTCTTTCCATCTACTTATTGCGATGTTTATCCATTCAGCATAGGCAACACTTGCACGAGTGTATTTCTCAGGGTCTGCCTTATCAGTCTGATGTACAATCAATGGGGCTTTTACGATCCTGTCCTCAATCGCTTGTGCAAGGGGATAATCACAGATAATCCATGGGAAAAAAGTTCCATTCTGATCTTTTGGTGTCGCAGAAAAATCGAGGTTAAGCGACAATCCTCTAAGATATCTTGCTTTCAGATCTTCATGCAATCCCAGAATTACTTGATACCATACAAGATCTGTCTCATGGACATGATGTGCTTCGTCGTTCATGATAAGCAGGTCATCATGTTTTTTTACTCTTTCGAGGATGTCCTCTTCCCAGGAACCCATCTCAGATTTCGGTTTTCCTCCTAAGAGGCGTTCAACAGGATTCATTCCTTCACCATTGTCTTTATCTTCATAAAGCTGGTGTATGTTGGTGAGATACAATGTCCCGTCAGTTGAGGATTTTCTTGATTCACCACGCATGATGCAGGTCATCTGCCAGTCATGCTTCCATTCCGGCGGTATCATTGAATATTTTGTGAATATAGAGCCGTTTTCGAAATCAAGCCTCAAACGTTCAAAGACAATTATATTAGGGGCGATAATCAGAAATGTCTTACTTAAAGACGATTCCTTCTCAAATTTCTTGTGAAAATATGACCATATAGCGGCAAGTGCAATGACAAAGGTCTTGCCCGATCCGGTAGCCATCTTTACAGCGAACCGTGTTAAATCAGGCGGAGGGAGTTCCTGTTGAGCAACTTGGCCGGTTTCTGGAACTACGCGGGTAAGAATTCTTTCGTTCTTTGCAGTTTCAACAATCTTTTTCCTCTCCGTAAAGAGGTCACTTTCATATGCCTGAGGGTCCATGTAGTGAATTGCGAGCTCTGCATTGTCTTTTATCCCTTTAACTTCATAAAGATAAATAATAGTCTCTATCGCCTCCGTTGGCAAAAATAGAAATTAAACTCTTCTTCATTAATGTAATGGTATTCTTCAAACCACCACTCAAGGAGCCTCTTTGATGTGTCAGAAATACCTGATGGATTTGTATATTCTGATTTTCTCCATGCATCAACCTCTTGCCTTATCTGATTTACAAGAAGGGTTTTGCTTGGCCTTCTCTCAGGGACTATTACATACCCACCTTTACCGTCTTTGACAAGGTGCATTGTGGGAAGTTCATAAGGAGAGCGATTTGGGACTTCGGGTAGCTTCTGTTCAAGGGTGATGATTGTTTCCCTTTGGGTAGGTTTAGCTCTTTTCTTAGCCATCAGGATGTGACCTCGGCAATCCTTGTAGTATCATTCCCGAAGATATCTATCACCTTGATCATTATCGGGTGTTTCCCCTTTTTCTCGTACAAATGAGGATCGGACTTCAGTAGAAGGGTCCTGTCCTTTCTGGTTCTATAGGATTGCCACATATTGTGGAATGTATCATTGTTAAAATCCCAGTCTATTGACCAGTAGTCTATGTAATCAGACCATTTCTTAATTTTTGAACGAACTTCCTCAGGGATTAAATCATGATTAGGAATTACGAAATCTTTCAATTCGACAACAAACTCTCCATGTTTATTTCGTGATAAATCTACCTCAAGATAAGCAAGCTCATAGAAGGTAATATCTCCTGCTGCAACAGCCCTCGGGTCCATAACCTCACGGGGAATATATTTCAATGAAAGGGTTACACCTTTTGTTTTTGCAATATCCTGAATAACATCATGCAAACCCATCTCCCATTCCCAGCCGAGTATATCGAGACTTGACTGTTTTATCTTCTTGCACTCATCAATAGCTGATTCAATATCTGAAAGAGTGACAGGCGCATCAACTGCACCAACATGAATGAGATTTTTTCCTTTTTTCCCATGAATCCAGAGACAGCCTGTAATTGGCTCTGCATGGTAAAGCTCAAGGATAAATTTGATGTACTCATATATTGGCTTCTGATCATCTCTTCTGTTTGCAAAGGTAACACCCTGCCAGTATTGCCTTTCATACTTACCGAGATTCTGCACAACAAAAGGCTTGCATCCTTCTATGCCGAGAAGCCTTTTTCTTGTAGTGTGAATCGCAAATCTACCAATATCAGCCATAATCCACCGTCTGTCGAGCTTCTCTGCAACAGCACCAGTAGTTCCTGAACCACAGAAAAAGTCGGCAACTAAACCATCTTCTGCTGAACCTGCTTTAATAACTCGCTCAAGCAAAGCCTCGGAATTTTCAGTTGGATAGCCAGTAGTAAATGAATACCCAGAAATATCTGTCCAATTTGAATTAAGTACTACCTAAGCTGAGCGATTTACAGTAAAAAACCACAGGAAAAAATCACTTAAAGGGTGATGGATAGTTGTTATAATACGTTTACCAAAAACAAAAATCT
>JAGUWT010000035.1 GCA_020062205.1 Thermodesulfovibrionales bacterium | reverse complement strand
TTATATTATTTAAGCGTCTAATTTTCATAGCCCTGGAGGAATAGCAAATTCGATAATATTTTTAAAAATTGCCTGGTTAAATATACCAATTAAAAAGATAGCTATTGCTATAATAAATGCAGGGATCAGCATACTAAGAGGGGCCTCGTCTCTGTGGAATTCCGTATGTTCTGATGCATGTTCTGATGCATGCTCTGATGCATATTCTAATGCATGTATATAGAGACCTCTGCTAATAATCCTGAAAAATAAGGCCACCATCATTAGAGTGCATACCAGTAATGCTATAACAAATCCCCAGTGTTTGGCCTCAATACCCCCTAAGAGCAGATACCATTTACTAAAGAACCCACAAGTAGGCGGCACCCCAATCACTGCCAAAGCGCCTACAGTAAATATAGTTGCAGTATATGGCATTTTTCTAAAGATTCCTTTAAAATCTGAAATATTATGACCTCTTGTCTTATACATAACCATACCTGCTACAAAAAAGAGGCAGGCAACCATAAATGCATCACTTAAAATATGAAAGATGGCCCCCTTTATAGCTGTAGCATTAGCTATTCCTATACCACCTACAATATAACCTATCTCGGCTACTATGACGTAGCACAACATCCTTTTAAAATCTGTTTGAGAAAGGGCCATTATTCCACCAAATAATATGGCAGCAACCCCAAACCAGACCATAATATCAGTTACACGAAACATCTCAATAGAAAATTCAGGCTTAAATATTGTAAACATAATCCTTACCATCACATAGGCCCCTACCTTGGTCATTGTGGGGGCAAACAATGCACTTACCGTTGATGGGGCATAGGTATAAGCATCCGGAAGCCATACATGTAAGGGGAAAAATGCCATTTTTATTGCTACACCAATTATAAGGAAAGCAAAAGCCACTATTATTACTTTAGAATGATAGAGATTAGGTAGTATGTTTGATAGGTCAGCCATATTCAGTGAACCGGTAACTATATAGAGGTAGCCAACGCCTAATAAATAAAAGCAGGCGCCAATAGTACCTATTACAATATATCTAAAGCTGGCAACAAGCGCCCCTTCCTCCCCTATAGCTACAAGGCCGTAGGCAGTAAAGGAGGCAATCTCCAACAATACATAAAGATTAAATGCATCACCTGTAACCGTGATTCCTAATAGACCGGTGATATTTAAGAGAAAAAGTGTATAAAATTGAGGAATCTTGTGCTCAGGAAGCTCCTGTTCAATGCTCCTTTTTGAATATATAGCCACCATAAGGCTAATAAATGATACGAAGACAAGTACTAAGGCATTCAGGTGATCCACTACATACTCTATCCCCCAGGGAGGTTCCCACATTCCTAACCAGTAGTGTATCTTCCCTTGAGTCATGACTGTCTGAAGCAGGCCAATAGCGGAGACCAGGCATACAGACAAGGCAATAAGGACGATAGGAAGGCAGAGACTTCTCCTCCACCACCCCACTATGGGGATGAAGAAAGAGAGTATTAGAGGTGTAACTACAATGAGTGCAGGAAATTGTTCAGAGATCATTTCCCCTTCTCATTCATTAATTTAATAATCTCATCCTCTTCAAAGGTGCCATATCTTCTGTAAATCAATATAAGTACAGAAAGGGTGATGCCTGTAGTGGCTACCGCCACCACAATGGCTGTAAGCATGAGTACAGAAGGCAGTGGATTTACATAATCTATTGCGCGGGCAACATCGTACGCAGCCCCGTGCCCGCTTACAATCTGTAAGGTTGCACCCTTTTTTGCACTAATGGACATAAAGTAGAATATGATGGCCCATTGAAATATACCCATGCCTATGAGCTTTTTCATCAGATTATTTTTTGCCATCATCCCATAGAATCCTATCAATATGATTACTACATACATCCAGTAATTATATTTACTTACCAGATATTCAAGCACCCTTCTCCTCCAGTATCTCTTCGTGTTCACCCCTTGTTACCAGATCAAGAAAGATAGAGACCATAACGGCCATGACCGCAATCTGTACACCTAACTCTATCATTGCCATGCCATAATACCTTGCCTTAACAGGGTCTGTTGGTAAGACCTTACTCAGGAATCCATAATCTAAAAAATTACTACCCAGCAGCAGGCATGCCCAGCCAGTGCCTGCATATATAAAGACACCGAGGCAACAGAATATTAAAAGCGCCTTTTCTCCAAAACGCCTCTTCGCCTCATTTAAATCATAGGCAATAAAGATAAGGACGAAGGCTGCAGCCATGACACAGCCACCCTGGAAGCCTCCCCCGGGACTGCTATGACCATGGGCAAAGACATAGAGGCTATAGAGTTGTATAAAAGGTACAAGAAACCGGCATAAGGTCTGGATGATAACATCCTCAAATTCTCTTACCACTTTTTGGGCCTCCTTAAAAGCATCATAACTACAATTCCTGCAGTGAAGATGACACTGGTCTCGAACATGGTATCGTAACCTCTATAGTCAGCAAGGACAGAGGTAACCATATTCGGCACTGCCGTCTCCTCAACAGTCTTCTCTATATACCTCGGTGAGACATGGAGGCTGGCTGGTTGATTGGGGTCAGCCCATTCTGGGAATTCCTCCGCTGCGTAAATAAGCAAGAAAGCTGTTATGATAATGGCAATAAATGCAGGTGCCTTTTTCAATCCTTTGTCCTCCTTGTAGTATTGTACAGAGTAGCAATGAAGAAGGCAGTGGTTATACCTGCGCCCACGCATGCCTCCGTAAAGGCAACATCCAGTCCGCCCATCTGTGTCCAGATCATACACATAAAAAAGCTGAAGGCGCCAAGGATCATTACAGCACTGAGTAAATCCCTTACAGTTATGGCAGCCACAGCGGCTATAACAGCTAAAAATACCAATATCAGGTCTAATTGCCAGATCATTTAGGTACCTCCTTCTTCGTCCATGGCTCAACATCAGAATCAAGCCCCGCCCTCATAATTGCATGGGTGGCAGTAGGGTTAGCTAAAAAGATAAAGACAGCAATAAATATTATCTTTATGCTCACAAGTATAGTCGCCAGTGAAAACCCATGATGCAGGTTATATATTGCCAGGCCTGTAACTGCTAAGAGCGCCCCTAAGGTATCACCTTTCCCTGTGGCATGCATCCTGCAATAAAAATCAGGAAATCGCAGTAGCCCTATGGTTGCCGTAGTAAAGAAAAAGACCCCTCCAAGAATAAAGATTATGGCTAAGATAGTCAAAATAATCATCTATGTCTCTCCTTTCTCTTTAAAGTATTTTGCGCCAGGGATTATACTCTTCCTGTGTCGGAAGAATTTCGCAGCAATCATGGTGGCAAGGAAATTCAGCAAGGCATAAACAAGGGAAAGATCCACAAACATATCTATTCTTTTATATATGACGCCTATAAGGGCAAGGAGAACCGTGGTCTTTGTGCCAATAACACTGATACTTATTATCCTGTCTAAGACTGTAGGCCCGAATATGCCACGATAAAGACAGAGCAAAGCAAGCAAACCTAATATCAAAGAGATGACCAGAAAGAAATTCTCCATCTAATCCTCCATAATGCCTATTCTATCATTGACCCGAAAATACCCCTTCATCCCCCTTTTCCAAAGGGGGAGTGTATGGGCTCACAAAGGAACTGGAAATCGTCACTCCTGCGAAGGCAGGAGTCCAGATGTACCCCTTGTATGAGTACCATGCAAATATTCATTGCTCTGGATTCCGCATCAAGTGCGGAATGACAGATGGACAGATTTTCTATTTTCGGGTCAATGACACTAAACACTAATCCTCCTCAAATATATGGGCTACTCTATTTTCCATCTCTCCTGTCAGGAGATCGTCTGCAACCGCTCTGTCTAATGCATGGACAATATAATATTCCCCTCCCCGGATCTCCGCAGTGATGGTGCCGGGTGTGAGGGTAATAGAATTTCCAAAGGTTAAAAGAGAAATTCCCTTCTTTAATTTAGTCCTGAAGGTTATAAGCGAAGGCTGTATAGGCATCCTGGGATTGAGGGCTATTTTGGCTACATGAACATTGGCCAGTATGATCTGATATAAAAGCCAGGGTACATACTTAATGAAACGAATAGTCTCTGTTATATCCTTCTTTTGAAACCTTTCACGCTTGAACAGAAGATCATGGGATAAGTACGTTACGAGGGCGCAGGAAATAATACCAAGTGTGAGATGCCAGGCATCAAATTGGCCAGACCATATTATCCAGTTTAAGAAGAGTATAATAAAGGTGATAATATATCTCACTACATTACCTCCCTACGATCCCCTCCCCCTTGACGGGGGAGGGTTAGGGTGGGGGTGATTATAAGTCTTGTTTTCACCCTCCCCTTCATCCCCTCCCATCGAGGGAGGGGAGAGTAACTTATTAAGGGCGTATTGTAATCTGTTGTAATCTGTCTTTCCGACTTGTTCGGAATCTTTCTGAATGATTCCCGACAAGCGGGAATGACAACCAGCCTCTTCCTGTCATGCTGGCTCTTGTCCCTGCTTGTCAGGGATCAGTCCAGCATCCTTCTTCCGATTCCCGACTGAGCGGGAACAAGAGCGGGAATGACAGAAAAGCACTGGATTCCGTGTCAAGCACGGAATGACAGAATACGTACCCTATTTCATCTTGACTATACCCATCAATGCATCTCGAGTATACCCAGCATGGCGAAAGAAATCATAAAACAGGCCCACATGCTAATTAGCCAATAGCCCCATACCCTCTTGAAAAAGAATACCCATCCTGCGGGAAAGATAGCACACAAGGCACAGACACAACCAAGCCAGGCCCCAAGCTGTGTTATTCCATCACCTTTAGTAAGATGGTGTACCCAGAAATGAGCCCCTGGATATTTCCCTTCCTGAGTCGTCGCTGCCCAGACCTCCTCTGAATTCTTACCCTCCCAGACAAGATCAAAAACTTTATAGGGGTTTGCGATATTATTGTCCGGCCATAGTATGCTTACAACTGGCCCTATCATGGCGAGCATGGAGGCTATAATACATACCCAATAAATTATATCTCCGGCCACAATGTTGTCGAGTGGGATTTTAGGCCTTTCTTCCATACCTACCTCCTTTCCTTACTACCAAACCATTTATAATCTTTTCCTATGAGATAAAAAACTAATGCAGCGCAGACCAACATCCAGCCTAACCTGACCCATAAGGGCAATGAAAACCACCCTAAAAGGGATGCCCCTTTAGTAAAAAGCCCGAAAGAGGTGAAAAGCAGGACACCAATCAATATAAACCTTACAAATATGGCCCTCATCCCAATCAAAACGTATGCTCCTAACACCCCTCCCACGACCTGTCCAACCAGTAGAGGCGCTATAACTACTGGAATCATAGCACCAACTAAGAAATAAGGCCACACAGCTATACAATCTCCCATTCCGAGCATACTCATGCTGGCAGCGGCTGCTACCTTAAGCGGTGCCCCCATTATGATGTTCAGAGCCGGAACTAAAGCCCATCCTGCACCCATGCCATAAAAGCCGCCTATCATCCCTACAAGTAGAACAGCTATCCACAGCAACCAGCCTCGACATAGCTTATACTCCAGCACCCTTCCTAAAGATTCCTCATAATAAGGCAGAGGGATCTTAAAGAAACGGGTAAAACCGTCTTCCTTCTTCACCTCAGGGTATTCTACCTTCTTGCCCCCCAGAAGGAAATAGAAGAAGAGGAAAAGCATTATAAGCGCCAGGATTATCCTGATGACCCCTTCGCCTCCTGGCCCAAAGGCCCTTGCAACGTATATTGCCCCTTGAGCGCCCGCAAAGGCGCCTATCCCATAGGCCATCAAGGCAAAAAGGGCAAGTCTGAGGTTGAACATTCCAGTTCTCGCAAGTGGTCCTGTAGCTACCAGACCGTTAAACATGGCTACTATAAGGCCGCTTGCCCTGATAACTACGCTATCCATCGGGGTAAAGGCCATAGCAATGGGAGACCACAGAACTCCCCCTCCAATTCCGGCCAATGTGGCAAGAAAGCCAATGCCAAAGCTGATAAGGAAAAGACCGGAGACCCATGCCGATATATAAAAAGTGCTTTTCTCTACCCCAGGAGGAGTCTCTATTGCCAGGGATAGCAATAGCCAGCCAACATAAACAACGATGGCAGTGCCGCACAGTATAAAGGTCTCCAGCCAGGGTAGTTTATACCAGTTTTTAAAAGCTACCTTCCACAGGGGAAGCGCCTCAACCTCTGGATTACTTCCTTTCATATTCATCCCTCCCTTCTTGAAATTTTTCTCTCATTTTAGTTTTTGCAATTCATAGCGAACTCTGTTCCAATGATTGTCATTATCCGGCTTGACCGGATAATCCATACTTTTTCTCTGGATTCCCCGATCAGGTCGGGGAATGACAATAATGAAAATCTCAAACGACTTTTAAGATCTTTAAGGATCAATAACATACCTGCTCAACCATTTCTCTTCAAACCTTCTTTTATGGTTTTCTTACTACCAGAACAGCACAACCTGCATGTCCTATTACCCTCTCTGTCACACTTCCCATAAGGAGCCTTTCAATGCCTGTTCTGCCATAACTTCCAACAACTATAAGACCTGCATTCTTCTGTTCTGCAGTCTTAACTATTACCTCATATGGTTCACCTTTCAGGGTCAGGGCCTCAATCTTTATGCCTTCCTTTTCTGCAGTATTTCTCACCATATCAACACTTGCCTTTGCAACAGGAAGATTTTCATCCTTCTTAGCAACAGAAAGGGCGATCAGACTACCTCCAGTACGCTTTAAAATACTAATTGCCTCACGGGATGCTAATTCGCTAAATATTGAGCCATCTGTGGCAATAAGAATCCTTTCAAAGTTAAGCTTAGCATACCTCGGCACAACCATGACCTTGCAGGGGGCATGGCCTATGGTCTTTGCGGTAACGCTACCCATCATAAGTCGCATCAATCCTGTCCTGCCACGCCTGCCCATAATTATCATCTCTACGTTGTTTTTTGCTGCCTCATCAACAATATATTGATAAGGCTCTTTACCACGGGCTACAAGTATCTCGCACAAAACCCCTTCCTTTTCAATCCTTTCTTTTAATGACTCGAGATACTGTCTTGTAGCCATTTCAAGCTTTTCAGTAGCTGCTAATGGATAGGTATCAGCAAACTCACGAAGCTCGGGTTCAACTGCAACAGATATCACATGGAGTTTACTGCCGCACGTCTTTGCTAAATTAATAGCCTCTCTTATTGCACCTTCACTGAATTCAGAACCATCTGTAGATAAAAGCAGCTTTTCCATCTTTGCTACCGGACATACTTGATATGCACTCATCTCACTACACCTCCTTTCTTACAAAATAGTACTTGATAGTTCATTGAATATCTCTGTCATTCTTACAACCCCGACAAGCTTCTTCTCCTTCACGACAGGCAGTAAGATCAGGTCATGGTGGATCATCAGGTATGCTGCTGCCTTTGTGATGGGGTCGTCTGGCTCAACAAAGTACCTGACTGGAATCATAACCTCACTTACTGGCCTTTCAGCCCTTTTCTTTGACTCCTCGCCAAACATGCCCGCCACCCCCTCAGCTATTGCCTCAGGCTTCGAGAGAGCTGGCTCTAAACCTATTAAGATCTCTCTGGTGGTTAATGTACCCATGAGGTTATACTTTTCGTCGAAGACCAATACAGTCGGAGCCAATTTCTCCGTTCCCACGGCTGACTTTTTGATTACCATGATCGCCTGTTTTATCGTAAACCAGTAGGGGACATGAGGATATTCAAAGGCATCAATAATCAAATCCTTAACTTTCTTATCTCCTGACATAAAACCTCCTCGAATTTATATTCGTATTGTCAAAACTTAACCACAGAGAACACAGAGATGACATTTAGAAAGGATGAAGGATGAATTACGAAGGATGAAGAAGGATTTAAAACTATTTATTACAATATTGTCTTCATTTTTCATACTTCATCCCTCATCCTTCATCCTTTTTTTGTATCCTCTGTGGTGAATCGCCTTTTTTAGGTTTAAGCTTCTCTCCTTTCAAATTCTAAATAAAATTTAAACCGGTCAGACCTTTTAATTGTACGGGTATACTTTACCACTGTATCGTTTGTATAGAATTGCTGTGTAAATAGCAATGCCGGAAAACCTTCGGTTAACCCTAAAAGATCGGCTTCATCTTTCGTAAGATTGGCAATCTCGATGCAACCCTTAACCTTTGTCAACTTTATTCCATATTTTGTTTCTAATAATTCTAATATAGAGTTGTTCTCAACATCTTCCTCCAGGAGCTGAGGGCATATATGATAAGGAATATATGTTTCTTTCAATAAAACGGGTTCATTGTCAATTATTCGCAATCTCTTAAAATAAATGATATGCTTATCCTCAGGGATATTCAGCTTTAAATCGAGGTCGTCAACAGGCATCATTATTGTTTGGGAAAGTACTTTTGTAGAATATTTGACCCCTGATTCAAACATAAGCTCTTTAAAACTCGTAAGGACTGTTAGCTCTTCAGAGATGATCTTTTTACATACAAATGTACCTTTTCCTTGCTGGCGGGTCAGATAACCCAGCCGTACAAGATCTAAAATAGCGCTTCTTACCGTTGCCCTGCTCACACCGTATATTTTACAAAGCTCATCCTCTGTAGGTATTTGTGAACCAACAGGCCATTGTCCATTCCGGAGCTTATTTTTCAATATATCAATAAGCTGGATATAGAGCTTTTTTTGAGGATAATCCCTGTCAATTGTTTGATCCATTAAAAGTAAAACCTCCTAAAATTAATACCTAAAAAAGGCGATTCACCACAGAGGACACAGAGAAAGGCACTGATAAATATAAGAGAAAAAGAAATTTCTCTGTGCACTCATTGAGTGAGGA
>JAGUWT010000036.1 GCA_020062205.1 Thermodesulfovibrionales bacterium | reverse complement strand
TCTTCGAGTATTTTTTGTACAAACTCACCACTGCCGAGTATCCGCTCATCAGACAGTTGCCGTTCTCCCCTCCTTCTCATTGATACCACTTCAGACCATCGACCAACCGATCTAATCAGCCCCCCGCCGACCAAATCCGGCCTCCTCCCTTCCTCAATTCCGGCTTTTACAAATTCCCTATATGCTTCTATCGCCTCTTTTTCTTTATTCCCAAACCATTTCAGTGTATAATCGCGATCCTGCCATTCATATTGTGTTTTGCCAATGATTACACTGTGACCACAATAGCGATACTTGTCAAGCTCCGATATCGTTGCAACCATGCCTGCCCTGAGAGGATTAAGATGAATGTACCTCACAAGTTCAGCAAAATATGTATTTTCATCACAGATAATTGATTTATATCGGTTCTGAAATAAGTGTCCGTGACGGTTATGGCGCAGATTATATGCAATCGCATATCCTGTCAAAAATCGCCGCATGAATTTCGATATCCCATCAGTTCCACTCCGAAGAAAAATGTGTGCATGATTTGTCATCAGAGCCCATGCATAAATTGTTGTTTTAGTTTCTTTTGCAATACCTCCGAGTCTGGATATAAAATCCTCTTGATCTTTTACATTATCGACTATCCTGCGCTTTTCTATCCCACGCACTATAACGTGATGGAGTGTTCCGGGCGAATCCAGACGTGCTTGACGCGGCATTCCTTCTTTTACTCCTTTTCAATTTTCAAAAAGTATAATCTCTTTTGTTTAATTAGTCAAGAACGTCCCCATAAACAAGAAGGATTGTGAGGCTTCCACAAAATATAAATCTATCCAATGTAATTCATTAGTATATCCAAGCAGCTGAATCTTACATTCTGTACTACTTATCTTGCACTGAAATTTTCGATCAACTAAAGGAATAATGTGCCATGAGACCGTGTAAGGTTCCATTGTCAAAGTTACAAAAGGCTCTTCCTCATTCTTTTTTCTTAAAGCAATTTCCTGAGCCTCGGGGCCAATATTCGAAAGTTGCAACATTGCAGATTGTGATGTTTTGTATGACTCTATTTTTATTATCTTTTTAATCTTCTTAACCATTATTTTACTAGCGTCAGACCACGATTTTTGACTCGAATTCCTTAAGCAGCCTCGACAGTTTTCGATCTGACAAAAATCCCCTGAAATTTATAAGATTAGCGACGACAGTCTTTCTTTCCATGATGGCTTGAAGTTTAGAAAAAGAGTATGGAGAAGTCAAGAAAGATACTCTCACCACATAGGGCTCAGGCGCTTCGAGGACCTGCCGCTGTTTTCGCTGCCAATAATTTCTGTTTGAAGCACGTACCGTTATGATAGGGTCTCGACCCATTTGTTACAGTAAGTAGTTAAAAATTAAGTTGCAATAGTCATCCCTTTTGATTTTGCATATTCGATAAATGCTGTTATTGCCACGTTTTCCGAAAGGCTGGAGAATATTCTGTATTCATTGCCATAACTAATTGGCACCTCATAAATATCATGTTCCCATAAGTGACCTGTGAAAAGGTAAAAGGGGTCAAGCTTTCTGTTATGGGATTATCTTTCCTTTATGCGTTAAAGAATTTTTGGACATTCCGATTACTTGCCTAACAGAAAGCCTGAACTCCAATATATATGTTTTATCTTATCCATACCCTTGCGGCGTTTTTTCCCGTGGTCCCAGTAATATTCCCAGCCTTTGCCAAGGGGAGCAACGTATTGAATGGATAAGTGGTAGCGCACGGTGCTTTCAGATTTATTCATAATTTTCGTTGATTTTTTCATGGAACTCTCCATGCACATGAGGAATAATACGTGCATCCAGATCTAGACATTGTTGTGATTTTGTAAACCGTCTCACAAGTTCGCCTAACGACGAGTTCACACGCCGCGAAGCGGTCGACGTGGAACGACTCGTTAAATTATCTTACACTAAGCCGAATCAGCAATGCGCTTGCTCATTAAGTGGAGTCGGTAGTATGTTGTCATAATGCATTATTATCGAAATTTACCCTTTGCAGCCATGTTTTCGGTCGGTAACGTTCGATCACAAACCAGAGTTAGAAATTCATAGATTTCTTTAAGAGTTGAAGTCAATGACTGCCTTACCGAAACGAAAAATGAATTGATCGGTATTAAACGAACAAAATTTTTATAATCCTCGGTTTCAAGAGAGATAGTTGTATCCATTACACTCGGTATTTCAAATGAATATTCAAGTTTTTGTTCCAGCGCATAATCTACTAAAGTTTTTAAGCTATCACGTGATATTCCGTCCACTAAATAAATTGAAAACTGAGGTGCCAATACCCGCTCTCTCTCCAAGAAATATTTGATATCATTTTTATCGATATTGCCTAGTCTTCCACTCTTGCATTCAATGTAACCAATTTGATTCTCTCTAACCAGAATGACGTCATAGTCTCCGGTTAAGTTCTCAACGTTTACCCCCCAATAAGCTATGGAGGAGAGCTCGTTGACACAGACAGCACAAACATACCATTCGAATGTGGTGCCAAAATTAACAGGTCTAGTAGAAGTGTATACTTGATTTCTAGAATTGATTATTTCCAGCGCTGCAGCTTTTTCTAAGACTTCTGCAATCTTGTCTTCTTTCAAATCGGAACAGCTATCCTTAATTTTATCAATAGTCAAGCCTTCTCTATTGTTGGCAATAAGACCGATTATCCTTCGAAATGAAGACGAGTTGAAAGCCGAATAATATTTATCAAAAGCATCAATCGGTGAAGGATCAAATAGAAGCTCGTTAGGATTTTCAAATGTTGCGACCTTTCGCCCCCTTCGATTGAAAATCGATTCTATATGAAATAGGAGCCGAAGTTGTGCTTCTGCAATTCTCGTATCGAAGTTTCCAATTATCATATGCGTCTTGGTATCTTCAACAATTTAACGCTTGAGCTCAGCGGCGGGCTGCGCAGCAGACCGTCCGCTGAAGCGAATAGTTATGCCGGCCGTCGTCTTAACCCTGCTACTGCCTGTTCCAGCGAGCGTGAGTGATGCGATGCATCCACGACTGATAGGCTGATGATCGTCGTTATCCATAATGTCGCCGCTGGCTGGCCCAAATCGGCGGCGGTGTGGCTCTGTGAGAGGTGCCGCGAGACCATCTTCTGGATACCATCGGGGAACCGCTCCTGCGCGTCCCTCAGTATCGGCCGCACGACCTCGAGGATGGCTTGACCATACTCAAGCGCCTCGGGGCGTGTGGGGATCCTGCCCTTGTGGACAACATCGTTTCGGAATGCGATCCGCGGACCACTGAGCAACTGCGGCGGCCGGCCAAATTCAAGAGTGTAAAGAAGCGTGAAGGCACCGAGTTGGCGCTCAGACTGGGCCGCGACCGTCCTCCAAGCAGCGTCGATGACCTCTGGATCGATGCTCTTCTGAAGCATAAGGGCGCGGATGAAGAACTCATAAAAGCGTTCAAGGCTGGCAGTGAACGAGGAAACGGCCTCCCTGTGGTAACCATCAGCGATTGCGTACGCCCCGATATCAAACAAAATCTCAAACTTCTGCTGCTGCAGAAAAACGATGGCCCGATGCCCCTTGGGGCACGCGACCTCATAACGGCCGTCATCTCGGAACTCAACGGCAGCAATGGGCATTGCGTTCTCGATATCGTCTTTCATGCACTGGGAGCAGACAATTGGAAGCTTCATCCGGTCCTCTCAAAAGGCATAACAATATTATTAACTGGTTTCTCGTTATCATACTGGAAGGGCTCGGCTTTAGCAAGAATTTGACAATCTTTTGAGCCTATGACTATAATTGCCAACTCGTTATCAACGCAAAAAGGGGAGATAACAAGATAGCTCGTTATCAACATATGAAAGACATACCGTCAGACATATTGGAGCAGTTCAGAAACATGCTGAAGAAACGCTTGATCCCTGTCGGCCTTTACTCATACTACCTCAAGTGGTTGCGATACTACCTGGATTACTGCTCAAAGTACCATCTTCCTGAGACCTCGTCAAAGAGCCTCCAACAGTTCCTTTAGGAAAACCGTTGATCCCATATCGCTCGATCCGGAGGACGTGAAGGCGTTTCTGTCCTGGCTCGCGGTTTCCTGCAATGTTTCCGCGTCCTCTCAGAACCAGGTGTTTAATGCGCTGCTCTTTTTCTTTCGTTACGTTTTGAAGAAGGAGTTTGGGGAAATTCATGACGTGGTGCGCGTTAAACGGCGGCCGAATATTCCTGTCGTGCTTACCCGGGATGAGGTGGCGATGGTCATCAAGCATTTGTATCCTCCTTATAATTTGGTAGTGAAGACACAGTACGGCTGCGGGCTTCGTCTTTTTGAATGTGTAAGCTTGCGGGTGCATGATTTCAATTTCGATGACGGCATACTGACCGTGCGCGGGAAAGGCGGAAAGGTCCGAACCGTACCGTTGCCGCAGGCGATTCTGCCCGAACTTCTGGCCCAGCTTGAGCGGGTG
>JAGUWT010000075.1 GCA_020062205.1 Thermodesulfovibrionales bacterium | reverse complement strand
TTGTCTCTGAATCTTTTAAATCAGACCCTGTCACCTCATAGCCAAGGTTGTGAAGGAGCTCTGCAATACCTGACATCCCTATGCCACCTATTCCAACAAAATGTATTACCTTATATCTCTCAAACATTGTTTCCCTCAAAAAGGTAACGAGTAACAAGTAACCAGTAACAAGTTTTTTTATCCATATTCTGTGTTCGGTCATCTGTATTTTTACTCATCACTCGTCACTCATAACCTGTTACTGTTTTTTAACAAGCTCATTGCAATATCAACAACCCTTGCGCCTGCATCCGGCCTTCCAAGTGCCTTGCTGTTCTTCTGAATCTCTTTCCGTAACATCTCATCCATGAAGAGATCTCTGATATGACTGGCAAGAGATTGACCATTCAGGTCGCTATCAAGCATCATCCTCGCTGCACGCATCTCAACAAGTTTCCGTGCATTGAGCTCCTGGTGGCGTCTTGTTGCGTAAGGATAGGGAATCAAGAGAGCAGGTTTCCCAAGAGCAGTCAGCTCTGCGAGTGTTGTTGCACCTGCCCTTGAAATAACAATATCAGCAACAGCATATGCCTCGCACATCTCATAGATAAATGGGGCAATCGTACCCTTGAATCCGAGCCTCCTGTATGCCTCTTTCATGTTTTCATAATCGCTTGCACCTGTCTGATGGAGGAATTGAATCTTATCCTTCAGGTCTGGAATATAGTTCAGGGCATCGACAACCGCCATATTGATACTCCTTGCACCTAAACTCCCTCCAAAAACAAAGACGGTAAATACATCCTTTTCAAGAGAGAAAAGCCTGTATCCTGACTCTCTGTTCCCCTTGAATATATTTATCCTGACAGGGTTACCGGTAAGAAAGGTCTTTGCCTTAGGTAAAAAGGAAATGCTTTCCTGATATGTGATGCATATCGCATTGACAAATCTTCCAAGAATCCTGTTTGTCAATCCCGGGATGGAATTCTGTTCAAGTATCATGGTTGGTATTGAAAGGAGATACGCAGTCAGTACAATTGCGCCGGATGCATACCCACCAACACCTATTACTATATTGGGCTTCACCATATTGATGATTCGGTATGAATCAACAAAAGAGAGAAACATTTCCACGATGGCCTTCATCTTTTTGATAACCGATACGCCCACAACACCCCGTGATCTCAAAAATTTTATTTGATATCCCTCTCGCGGGATTACCCTCGCCTCTATCCCATATTCTGTTCCAACAAATATCATCTCTGTCCTGCCATCTCTGCTTTTGAATTCTTCAGCTACTGCCAATCCCGGGAATAGGTGCCCTCCTGTCCCTCCACCTGCTATAATCACCTTCATAAGACTTCAAATTTAAAATTAAAAATTAAAAATTCGAAATAAAGGAATTCCATAATTTTTAATTTTTCATTTTGCATTTTGCATTCCATAAAGAGCCCTCCGGGCCTTCTTTCTTTCCATGATGTTCTGATTAATATCTGGCATTCTTCTCTGATCTTCTCCTCGCGATATATTCAGGAGCATTCCTATAGCAGTCATATTCACAAGGAGTGATGAACCACCATAACTGATGAATGGCAGGGGTAATCCTTTTGTCGGTACCATGCCTGTAGCTACCGCAAAATTAATCAGTGCCTGAAGGGTAATCAACAGTGAAAGTCCAATGGGTAAATAGAAAAGGAACCCCTCCTTTGTCCTGTTTGCTATAGATACTCCCCTGAGAAAGAGAAAAAGGAAAAGTCCTACCACAACAGATACACCGATAAAGCCAAATTCCTCTCCGATGATAGAGAAGATGAAATCTGTGTGGGACTCTGGGAGGTAGGATAATTTCTGTCGCGAACCTCCCAATCCTACACCTGTCAAGCCGCCGTTTCCAATCGCTATGAAAGACTGCACTAATTGGAAACCATTCCCTTGTGGGTCACTCCATGGATCAAGAAATGATGTTAACCTCCTGAGACGGTAAGGCTCCTTAATAAGTAAGTATATTACTGGTAAAGCGAGTACAGAGAGCGACATGAGGTATCTGAGCCTTATACCAGAAAAGAAGAGCATAGTGAATGTAAGAAATGCAAGGCTCATTGCCCCTCCAAAGTCAGGCTGTTTCAACATAATGACCTGAAAAATTCCCATCACAATCACAGGCTTGATAAAAGATCCAAAGCTATCTGTCCTGTATCCTGGCATGGACATATACTTTGCAAGAAATATAACCATGGAAAGCTTTACAAGTTCTGACGGCTGGAAGGTCGAAGGCCAGAGCCGTATCCATCTTTTTGCACCATTTGCTGAGACACCAATACCGGGCACAAAGACGAGGACTAAGAGTAAGAAAGAGAAAATCAGAAGCGGGATAGCCATCTTCTCGAAAGAATATGGCCTCAATCGATATGCAAAAAGCATACACACGAATCCTAAGAATATTGTTAATAAATGTCTCTTGAAGTAATAAAATTCAGTAATGCCTTTCTTTGAGAGTGCAGATGGAATCACAGATGTTGAACTGAATATCATGAGCGCCCCTGAAACTACCAACAGTGCTGTAATGATAAATAGCCACTTGTCGTAAGTACTATAAAGTGACAAGTGACGAGTGACGAGTGATGAATGAGCAGTTAGCGGATAGCGGTTAGCGTTTAGTTCGTTTCTATTAAC
>JAGUWT010000228.1 GCA_020062205.1 Thermodesulfovibrionales bacterium | reverse complement strand
GGGCACTTCCCTTCGGGTTATCTTTATACCATTCATCCGCGGCTTTACAGCCGTGGCCTTCTGGTGGTGCGGGGTAAAGGGCACGTTGTATGTCATTCCCGCTCTACGAGTCGTAGACTTGTCGGGAATCGTTAACTTGTTTGTCATTCCAGCCCTGGCCTCGCTCTGCCACGGCCTCGCTCCGCGAAGCGGGACAGGCGAAGCAGGGCAGGCTTGTCTGGAATCTCTCTTAAAAGAAGGATTCCGAACAGGTCGGAATGACAGGAGAAAGAACGATTCTGGACAAGCCATAATGACAGAAACCATCAAAAGGATGTGGTTTTACTTATGGTCTTATCATTAATATCATTCCTTAAAATTTTCTGCTTGTAAATCCTTTATAAAAAAACTAAAATTTTAATTATGAAAGTGCGTGAGAAGCTTGCTCATGAAGATAAAGCAGAAACACATGTATGCGATAAAGCTATTGAAAAACTCCAGGCATTTGATATAACAAGACAAAAGCTTTTTATCTTAAGAGAAGTCAGTGCCGCAATAGCCAATATAGAGAGTACCGATACGGTCTCAGATCTCGTATTAGAGCTTGTGTTGAGATATGTAAATGCAAACAGTGGTTCTATTATGCTGATTGATGAGGATAAACAGGAGCTCTATATGAAAACAGCGAAGGGTATTGATGCAGAGATTCAAAGGGATATAAAAGTAAAGATTGGCGAGGGTATCTGCGGTTATGTCGCCAGTGAAAGAAAACCCCTCCTCATAAAAGATGTGAGTAAAGATGTAAGATTTAAAAAGATAGGCCATCCAAGATATGAAAATGAATCTCTTATTTGTGTCCCTATACAGACCAGAGAACGCATCTTTGGAGTTATAAGCATAAATAATAAGAGAGATGGAACCATTTTTACGGTAGATGATTTTGAACTTATTACCATACTGGCAGACCAGGCTGCAATTGCATTTGAGAATGCACGACTCATTGAAACACTGAAAGGAATGAACCTCGAACTTGACAAGGCAAACAAAAAACTTGTTGAATCTGGCCGGTTGAAGACGGATTTTATCTCGAGATTATCGCATGAGCTCAGGATTCCACTTTTCACGATCAAAGGCGCAGTCCATTATTTAAGGACAGCAACCTCAATTGATAGGAAAAAAAATAAAGAGTTTATCAATATCATCTACAATGAAACAGGCAGACTGGAAAGACTGATCGAGGATCTTTTTGACTTATCACGGATGGAAGATGAAACAAAAACCTTAAAGAAATCGAGCGTCTCCCTCTTAAAGACAGTCAAGAACGTACTTTCATCAAAGATTATCCGGAGTCTTATTGATGAAAAAAATATCGGGATTGTACTATCTTTTCAAGAGAAGATTGGAAATATATGGGCTGATCAGGAGAGACTTCAGCAGATAGTAGTGAACCTCTTGATTAACTCGATACGGTTTTCCAAACAAGAAGACAGAATTATCCTTGCTTTGAGTGACTCACAAACAGAAATACTGTTTACGGTATTAATAGAAAAAAGAAAGCTACCCGAGGAAGAAATACCATTCATATTTGATAAAGAGACGATACGAATCGGTGTAAAAAAGCCAAGGAGGACGGATCTCGAGCTGTATATTGTAAAGAGACTCGTGGATCTGCATGATGGCACGATAAGTGTTGATAACCTTGATGAAGGTTTAAAATTTACCCTTATCTTTCCAAAAGTGATAAAGGTAGAATTTGAGAAAAAATTACATCAGGCCCTTGACATCTTTCTCTCGTTTATCTCTAACCTGATGGAAGTGAATATTGCATCTATTATGTTGTTTAACGAGAATAAGAGTGAATTAAGAATAACAAGCGCACAGGGACTGGATGAGGATGTTGTAAAGCATACGCGGATTAAATTAGGTGAAAGCATTGCCGGATGGGTCGCCCTGGAGGGGAAACCGCTCCTCCTCGAGGATGTTGAGAGGGACTTTATGATAAAGGTAACCCGGCGGCCACATTATTATACAAAATCGCTCCTGAGTGTACCCATTAAAATAAATGATAAAGTCCTCGGGGTCCTCAATCTCAATAACAAAAAGGATAGAAATAGCTTCGATTTAAATGATTTCTATCTGGCATCAGTATTGTCTGAGAGAATTGGGCTTGTCATCCGGAAGTTCCAGGAGAACATGTTAAGGTCTGAAATCCTGACGCATATTACTGAAGAACTCGAAAACCTTATAGATGCAGAAAGCATTTATGGCAAAAAGGCCAGGAATGTGATTAAACGATTTGTCATAAAAATAGCCAAGGAGCTTAACCTGAATGACGAGGAGAAGAAGGTACTTACCTATACTGCCTTACTCTATGACCTTGGCCTTACACAGATAGACGAGAAGATATTGAAGAAAGACAGGAAACTCAACCGGCTCGAATATAAGGTTGTGAAAAAACATCCATTTATAACACTCAACCTCATTGAATCCATAGAATTCACTGATATGGTGAAAAAGACGATACTTCACCATCACGAACGTTTTGACGGTCAGGGCTATCCCGATGGTCTCAAAGGAGAAGAAATTCCGGTAGGATCAAGAATAATCGCTGTTGTAGATGCCTATATGGCTATGACAGCAGAAAGACCCTATAGAAAGGCAATGACACAGAGAGAGGCTCTCACAGAAATCACAAGAGGATCGGGGACCCAGTTTGATCCCATGGTTGTGAAGGCATTCATTAAGATATTAAAAGAGAACCGCTAAATCCCCCATTTATATTCGAGGAATTTTTTGACCTGAATATATCCCTGCTCAAAGAGATATGTTTTTTCTTCGGCAGTAATTGAAAATTTGGTTGGTGGTATGTCGCCACAGAAAATAAGGATTGTATCCTTCCACCTGTCTGCCTTAACACGCTCACTCTCTATAGCATGCATCATGATAAGGAGTAATTCCTGGAGGTATTTTTTCAACGTAAAGGTATCAGAAGAGGGTGGAGCCATTGATTTCTTTGAGATTACCCTCAAGACAAGCATCTTGGCCTCCTTTTCAAACATATCCTCTACTAAACCTGACATAAGATTACCGTCAACAAAAACATGCCTTTTTTTAGTATGAGTAAAATATTTGTATGCAAAGACCCATGGAATTCCAATAGAGAATCGTATTGCTGTTGCTACCTTTAAATCTGGAAAATTTGAACGGGAAAAGACAAAGGGTGTATTATTGAGTATATCGAATGCTGCTATAAAAGGTGGTATACGAAAATTATCACAAAACCTCCGCCCTCCGAGCATTTCATCAATCCAGGATTCAAAAACCTTCCCTTCATATAGTCCCTTACCACGAAAAAGGCTTTTGATACTAAAGTCTCGAAATCTTGTAGTATCGAGTTCCAGGGTTATTTTTTTCATTTCAAGCGGTGATTTCCCTGCTGCATAAAGACTCCCAATGATGCTCCCTGCTGATGCGCCAACAATCTTCTCAATTTTCAATCCCTTCTCCTCTAATGCAGCGAGCGCTCCGATATAAGCAGGAAATCGCAATCCTCCACCGAGAAGCATGAGCGTTATCGGTTCATTTTTGAAAGAATTTTCTTTTGCCAGTCTGTTTTCCATATACCTTTTTAAGATAGGTTAAGAGGGAAATTGTTGTTATTATAAAGTATTTCTATTAAGAATTGTCCAGAATAATAGGGTAATGATTACTTCTAAAACAAAAAAGGGATGCGATTGCATCCCTTTTTTGTTGAGATTGTTATTTTTGCTTACTTCTTGAATCTCTTCCTCAGAATCCCAACACCCACGAGGC
>JAGUWT010000118.1 GCA_020062205.1 Thermodesulfovibrionales bacterium | reverse complement strand
TCCTCACTCAATGAGTGCACAGAGAAATTTCTTTTTCTCTTATATTTATCAGTGCCTTTCTCTGTGTCCTCTGTGGTGAATCGCCTTTTTTAGGTATTACCAAATTTCACTAAATGATAATTTAAGTAATCACTTGAGTCAAATTGACACATGACGTACAATAAATTAAAATATATACGTCAAGGAGGTTTTGATATGGGTACGAAATTAACATTAAGGCTGGAAGAAAATTTAATCAAAAATGCAAAAAGGGCTGCAAGAGCAAGAAAGGTTAGTCTGTCAAGGATGGTCTCGGACTATTTTAAGTCTATTTCTGCTCAACAAAAGAAAGAGATAATTGAATCCTCTATTCTATCGGAAATAGCAGGTATTCTGCCTTCAAAGGCTGACAATAAAAAATTGCTCAGAAGTTACAAGAAGCATATCGAGGATAAATATCTTTGAAAACAGTCCTCTGCGATATCAATTTTATTCTCGATATCTTTCTGAAGCGGGAACCCTTTTACTACTCCGCTGCAAGGTTGTTCAAGAGAATTGAGGATAAGGAATTGAAAGGATATCTGTGTGCATTAAGTTTTCCAACTCTTTTCTACCTGTTATCAAAAGAGCTGGGCAGAGAGAGGGCAATAAAAACCCTGGGGAAAATCAGGATTGTTTTCAGTGTTGCGGCGGTTGACGAGAAGGTAATAGATTTGTCATTAGTCTCTGATTTTAAGGACTTTGAGGATGCTGTCCAGTATTATTCGGCCGTTCAGGTAAAGGCAGATTGTATAATCACAAGGAATAAGAGTGACTATGCGGGTGTTAAAATTTCTGTCCTGACACCAGAAGAATTCCATGCCCTGCTTGAAATTTGACCAAAGCACATAATTTTGTGAGCAGCATCCATTAGTAAGTCATTTCTCCCGAAAGCTTTTAGGATCGGGAATCCTTTTGACTCCATCTTAATAAAAGGGGATAGATAAAAGGGGGTTGTCATGAAGAAAGATTCTGGACACAAGCTGGGATGATGATACTCGGCAACTAAGAGCATATGCATATATGCAGGCCTGACCCCAAAAACTCCTAAAAACTCCCCTAGGCCCGAAACGGCTTCAGGTTAATTTAACGACCGCTCCGGTATTGGCGCCCCCTTTTTGCTTACACCCCGTTCCTTGTTTGTCCTGCGGCGAAGCTTGGGGAACCCAGCATCAGCCAGTATCCTTTCTATTGTCCTGACGCCAAGAGATATTTGTGACCTCTTCAGCTCTCCGGCAATCTCCCCGGAGTTCAACATCCTCTTACGCCGCAACTGAATTATCATCTTAACTGTTTCCCTGGATGTCCGCCTTTGTTTTGGTCCTTTCTTCAGATCAGGAAACAACTGAAGTAAGTTATTCATGAGCCGGCTAATCAGGGTTCTAAGTGTTTGAGGAGTATACCCGAAGCGTTCGGCGATATCCTTAATGGCGCCCTCCTTGAAGGCCACAGCGCGTATCGCCTCATACTGTCTCTGCCTCGGATGCAGGTCTTTGGTAAAGTAATCGCTCAGTTCCATTTCATATATTAATTATGACGCTTATAATGGTGACATTATAGCAATACTTATAACTAATTGCAAGCCCAAAAACCTAATTATGCTGGAGAAAACAAGTCTAAAAAGTGGATATTTCGAATGCGAATAAATACAGCGTGGATTATTATAAGTGCAATTTATACAATTTAAGCGTCATAATTATATCAAGGATTACGGGAGGAATAATCTGGAATGTATTGGTATTATTATATCCTGGGCACGTTGCGTGAATACCGATAAAGAAAAAATATGACGATTAGCCTTTTGTGAAAATCGGTGTTTAATTTCTTTTTCCAAAATCGCTATGGCTTGCGGGAACATACGAGCCTTCATAAAGTCCTTAGCTTTGTTTACTTCTTTCATCCCCGATATAGAAACGGAAGAGAATAAAAATATTACTATAAATGATAGTAGTGTAGAACTTAACTTATTCATGATAGCCTCCTTTTAAAAATTCATATATAGTAACTTGAGAGCACCTAATTCTCATCATTTTAACTTACCCTGATTAGCGATATGTCCCCAAAAATTATCCCTTAATGGGCTCAAAAATATGTTCTACTTTATACCTTGCGACCTTTTCCCTTTTGTACCTCTCTTTTACTTTAGAAGGCATATCTTTATCTATGAAGTCAAGTTCAGAACCATCTGGTATAGTATCTATAACCTCTGAATGATCTACCAAATATCTCATAAAATCAAATGTCATTCCTATATTTCTGTCTGCATATTCCTTCCTTGTCATTATTTCAACCAATCTCCCAGAAATTTCAACCTTCTCCTCCTGTATCCCACAGGAATAAAATCGTCTTTTTCCTTTTCCTCAATCTTTTTTAATCCAAGATTCAGGAGAATTTTTCTTTCTTCATCATCTCTTTTGGTGCTTTTTCTATATCTCCTGAGGCCAAGGCTATCCCTTAAGACAAGGAATTCCACGGGGGATATGTCCTCATATTTTTTTATTCGTACTTTCACTGT
>JAGUWT010000185.1 GCA_020062205.1 Thermodesulfovibrionales bacterium | reverse complement strand
ATTAGTATATGTCATTCCCGCTTGTCGGGAATCTTTCCGGGGAAAAAAAGAAGGATTATGGACAAGCCAGAATGACTATGCGGTTCTACTTTATTTTCTCTGTATTCTCTGTGGTGAAGTAAATTTTTGTTTTCTCTGGAGGCTTAATGCATTTTCAGGAATTGATTTTAAAACTACACCAGTTCTGGTCAGAAAAAGGCTGTGTACTGCTTCAGCCATATGATTTAGAGGTAGGTGCCGGCACTTTCCACCCTGCAACGTTCTTCAGGGTTTTAGGGCCAGAGCCATGGAAAACAGCCTATGTTGAGCCATCAAGAAGGCCAACTGATGGAAGGTATGGTGAAAATCCGAACAGACTTCAACATTATTATCAGTATCAGGTTATCCTCAAACCATCCCCCCCTGACAGTCAGGAGGTTTATCTCGAAAGTCTTTCCTATTTGGGGATTGATCCGCTCAAACACGATATCAGATTTGTAGAAGATGACTGGGAATCTCCCACCCTCGGTGCATGGGGTCTTGGTTGGGAGGTATGGCTTGATGGTATGGAAATTACGCAGTTCACCTATTTCCAGCAGGTTGGAGGGATTGACCTGAAACCTGTTTCTCTCGAATTAACCTACGGGCTTGAGAGGATTGCCATGTATCTTCAGGAAGTGGATAATGTATTTCATTTATCCTGGTGCAATGGCATTCAATACGGAGAAATACATCATATTGATGAAGTAGAATTTTCAAAGTTCAATTTTGATTATGCTGATACAGGACTCTTGTCGAAGCAGTTTGATGCATATGAGAAAGAGTCAATCAGACTCAATGAGCTTGGACTTGTACTTCCCTCATACGAGTTCTGCTTAAAATGCTCACATACCTTTAATCTCCTTGATGCGAGAGGCGCAATTTCCGTAACAGAGAGGACAGGATATATTGCGCGTGTAAGAAACCTTGCAAAGCTCTGTGCAGAGGCATATTACAAACAAAGGGAAGAGA
The DNA here is from genome assembly GCA_020062205.1 of Thermodesulfovibrionales bacterium. Taxonomy (GTDB): domain Bacteria; phylum Nitrospirota; class Thermodesulfovibrionia; order Thermodesulfovibrionales; family SM23-35; genus VGWY01. Next base: position 1,853 of record JAGUWT010000185.1, on the reverse strand, counting down.
TGGGATTCCCCCTACTAAAAAGTTGAAAGTTCAAAGTTTAAAGGATCAAAGACAATGATGAATAACACTATCGGAAATAACTCATCACTCATCACTCATCACTCATCACTGCTTTTAGAGATTGGCACAGAGGAAATACCGGCAAGATTCTTGCCAGGAGCAATAAAGGGGTTGAAGGAAAATGCTGCCACTCTCTTGAAAGAAAACTATATTGATTTTTCAGAAATACAGACCTATGCAACGCCGAGGAGGCTCTCCCTTATCGCTACCGGATTACCAGGAATGCAAGAGGCTCGTGTAAAAGAAATATTTGGCCCTCCCAAAAAGGCAGCATTTGATAAAGACGGCAGACCTACTAAGGCAGCTATAGGATTCGCCCAATCCCAGGGTGTCAGTGTTGAAAGCCTTACGATAAAGAGCAAAGACAAAGGCGAATATGTTGTTGCAGTAATTGAAGAAAAAGGGATACCTGTCAAAGACCTTCTTCCAGAAGTATTCAAGAGGCTTGTCCTTTCAATACGTTTTCCAAAGACCATGAGATGGGGCAATGGCAGTATGAGGTTTGCCAGGCCTATCCATTGGCTATTAGCCCTGTTCGGAAATGATGTCGTCCATTTTGAGATTGATGGAATAAAGAGCAGCAACATGACAAGAGGGCACCGTTTCCTTTCACCTGGTTCATTTAAAGTAGAAGGGATTTCGACGTATAAAGATCTCCTTAAGAACAAATCCGTAATCCTTGATCACGATGAGAGAAAACAGATAATTCTCGATGGCATCAGGAGACTGTCTGGTCAAGCAGGGGGAATGCCTGTAGAAGATGAAGAACTCATTGAGACAGTTAATTTTCTTGTCGAATATCCTGTTCCTGTTCTCTGTAGCTTTCTTAAAGATTATCTCAAACTGCCTAAGGAATTACTTATTACTGTTATGAAGGACCATCAGAAATATTTCGCCATAGAAGATAACGAATGCAAACTCACCAATAATTTTATCGTCATCAGCAATACAAAGGGAGACAATGCAGAGACTGTAAGGATTGGTGCTGAGCGAGTCATCAAGGCAAGATTTGAGGATGCACGGTTTTATTTTGAAGAAGACAGCAGAAAACCACTCCATGAAAGGATTGAGGATCTTAAAAAGGTTACCTTTCATGACAGGCTTGGGAGTCTCTATGAAAAGACAAAACGAATAGCATCTATTGCAGAGTTTTTTGCCGAAAGGCTTTTGCCATCAGAAAAAGATAAGCTCAGCCGTGCTGCATGGCTTTCAAAAACAGACCTCATAACAGGGAACGTCAGGGAGTTCCCAGAATTACAGGGAATCATGGGTAAGTACTATGCAATACATGATAGAGAAGACAGCGAGGTTGCAAAGGCATTAGAAGAGCAGTATCTACCCGTGCATTCAGGTGGAAAGCTTCCACAGACAGAAATCGGGGCTCTTCTCAGTATTGCTGATAAGATAGACAACATCGCTGCCTTCTTTTCTATAGGACTTATCCCTACAGGATCGGAAGACCCATTTGCACTGAGAAGACAGGCACTGGGAATCATCGCCATAATCTTAGACAAAGGCTATGACATATCAATAAAAAACCTCATTGATAAGGCATTAGAAAATCTCTCAAACACAAAGGATTTTGCAGAAGCAAAGAAGAATATACTCCAATTTTTTGAGCAGAGATTTGAACCTGTATTTTCAGATCAGGGATACGGTACTGATCTGTTATACTCAATCCTTCCGCTATCACTTGATTTACAACTGAAGGATATACAAGAAAGGCTCAATGCTTTACAGAAATTCAAAGAGCTCGCAGAATATGATAATTTTCTACTTGCAATTAAACGTGT
>JAGUWT010000058.1 GCA_020062205.1 Thermodesulfovibrionales bacterium | reverse complement strand
TTAAATCACCCTCCCCTGACCCCTCCCGTCGAGGGAGGGGGACTAATAGCTGTACCCACAGAAATGTCTGAAGAACTATTTTTTTATAGATAGACAGCAACGGGGTAAAATTAGTAAAATGAGGTTGCCAGCTATGTCATCTAAAGAGAGAAACATTAAAAAGGTATTAATTGCAAATCGCGGGGTTACCGCTGTCAGGGTTATCCACACCTGCAGAGACAGAAAAATTCCGACAACTGCAGTCTACAGCTCACCTGACCGCCTTGCTCAGCATGTGTTCATGGCTGATACAACAGTACATATTGGTGATGCACCACCTGCTGTATCGTATCTGAATATGGACAAGATGATTGACGCTGCTCTTAAGAGCAAGTCAGACGCAATACATCCAGGATGGGGCTTCTTAGCAGAGAATCATGAATTCGCAAGGAGGGTAATCGATGCAGGACTTATATGGGTAGGACCTCCACCAGACGTTATCAAGGCAATGGGAGATAAAATCCATGCAAAGAGACTTGCACAAAAGGCGAATGTCCCAACCATCCCTGGTATCAGTAATGTCAATAGTATTGAGCATATCAAACAGTGGATGAGTGATGAAAGAGTAAAATTCCCGATTATGATTAAAGCTGCCGCAGGTGGTGGTGGAAAAGGAATGGTAAAGGTTGAAAACGATGCACAATTGGCCCAAGCCTTTGCCCAGGCACGATCAGAGGCAAAAAAGGCATTTGGTGATGAGAGGATATTAGTTGAAAAATACATAGAGAGAGGGAGACATATTGAGGTACAGGTTGTTGCCGATGAGCATGGTAATGTGGTTCATCTTTTTGAAAGGGAGTGTACTATTCAAAGACGTAATCAGAAGATCATTGAAGAAGCGCCATCACCTACACTTAACCATGACCTCCGCCAGGAGATATGTCTTACCGCAGTTCGCTTGATGCGGGAGATAGGATACTCCTCAATAGGTACTGTAGAATTCGTGTTTGATTCATCTACAAAGAAATTTTATTTTCTCGAGGTGAATACCCGGTTACAGGTGGAACATGGTATTACAGAGCTTATAACAGGCTTAGATGTTGTTGGAATTATGCTCGATGTGGCAATGAGGAAAAAGCTCCCATTTAAACAAGCAGATATCTATCCAAACAGGTGGGCTCTGGAGGTTCGACTCAATGCAGAAGACCCCAAAACCTTCAGCCCCTCCTTTGGCACAATTACCAGGCTTCAGGTGCCGCAGGGACCAGGGGTCAGGGTTGCATCAGGTGTCTATGAAGGTGCTGATATACCTCCTTACTATGACTCCCTGTTTATGTTACTCATGACAGCAGGTGCAGACAGAGAGGATGCCATAAGGGTTATGGACCGCTCCCTGAGCAGGAATCTCAGGGTTGAAGGGGTGAAGACCTTAGCGCCGCTCCTTTTAAGTATAATCAGACACCCTGAATTCAAATCAGGGGAATTCTCAACTCGTTTTATAGAAGAACATATGGATGAACTGATATCAATGTTTAAGGAAAAAGACAGCGAGGACGAAGTCCTCAAGATTGCAAGGTATGTTGCAGAGATTTCTGCAGTAGGACCACAGAAATGGATGTAAAAAATAGTTTAGAGTTAAAAGTAATGGAAATGGAAAATTACATTTTTGCAAAACCAGGGATGTCTCCGAAGGAGATAATCAGTGCCATTCGCTCCCTTTCTGGTTTTTGTTTCACCTCTGTTGGAATGAGGGATGCAGGTCAGTCTGACTTCAAGAATCGCCACCGCATCTATGACCTGAAAACGCTCGCTCCTTATTACAACAACATGGGATTATTCAGTGCCGAGTGCCATGGTGGGGCACGATGGCATGTCGGTGTCATGAATAGAAAGGAAAGCCCCTTTGAAGAAATCCAGATATTGAGAGAACTTATGCCAAATGTACTCCTCCAGACCCTTGTGCGCGAGACAAATCTATGGGGATACAGGCCTTATCCTAAAAATGTTATTGAGTACGTTGTATCACAGGTAGACATCGATGTATGGAGGTGTTTTTCCTTTTTAAATGATGTCAGGAATATGCGAACAGTTGCTGAGGTGGTGATGAAAAGAGGGAGGCTTTTTGAACCAGCAATCTCTTTTACCTCAGCAGATTGGACAACAAATGACTATTATCTTGGTGTTGTACATGAGATTGTTGATCTTTGCGGCGGGATTGATGAAATCATCCTCTGCATAAAAGATATGGCCGGTGTTGGAGACATCAAACGCATTGGAAATCTTATTGATGCAATAAAACAAACATACCCTGAACTGATTATTCAATATCACAGGCATATAACAGACGGACTTGCCATTCCAGCTCTTTTATCTGCTGCACAGGCAGGAGCAAAGATATGCGATGTTGAGGAGGATTCCTTAGTCCGTTTCTATGGCCATCCACCCATACTGGGTGTCCATGCATACCTTGAAGAGTCAGGTATCCCGGTGCATCTGAACAGGATTGAGGCAGAAGCTGCTGTTCAAAGGGTTCGGGAATGGATAGGTCACTATGAATGGGCTGAATCACCATTTAGAGGGTATGATCATACCGTAACTATCCACAAAATGCCTGGAGGGGCGTTCCCCAGTTCCTTTGAGCAGGCACAAAGAGGCGAGTTCCTCCATTATATGCCTGCAATTTTAAAGGTCATGTCTCTTTATAACAGGATTGTAAAATACTTCGATGTTACCCCTGGTTCTCAAATTACATGGGTTACCTGTAGTGGAATCGTGAACCGATATGCAAAGGAAAAGGGAGATGCCGGGGTCAGACATATCATGAAGCTTCTTACCAAGTTTATTGAAGAAAAATCACAGGACTTTACATCTATGGATAAAAATGAACAAGATGAGCTCCGTGGTCTCTTTAAAAATGCGCCTGGAGATTTCAAGAATCTCCTCTTGGGAAATTATGGAAAGCTTCCCGTAGGATGGCCTGATGAATGGATTTACCAGAGTACCTTTGGGGATGAATGGAAAAAGAAGATAAAGGAGCGAAAGGAATTGTCTCCACTTGATTCCATGGATGATGATGATATCGAGAAACTGAGAGCAGACCTGTCAGAAAATATAGGAAGGAAACCAACAGAAGAAGAATTTATCCTTTACCTTATGCATCCAAAGGATGCGGTGGGGATGATTGAATTCAGGGAAAAATACGGAGAAGCCCCTCTTGTCCTTCCAACTGACGTCTGGAGAGAGGGACTGAAAAAACCTGGTGACAGAGTGGATTTTGAATTATGGGGAAAACCGTATTCCATAGAATTTGTATCAATAGGTGCTGAGCATGAAGGATTAATCCATGTTGTCATGATGGTGAACAACAAAACACGGGTTTACAAGGTTGAAACTCCCAGGGCAAAAAGGGCTGAAATACGGATGGCAAAAGGCCCTCATGACATCGGAGCCCCGATTAACGGTAATATCTGGAGAATCGGCAATCCCGAAAGAGGGACTCTTAAGGTAGGTGATATCGTTCACAAAGGTGAGGAGATTGCGAACCTTGAAGCGATGAAGATGGAGAATGCAATTATTGCTCCATTTGATGGGCAGATTGTCGAAGTTTGTATTAAACTGAATGATGCTGTCCAGGAAAGTCAGCTTCTCTTTGTTATAGAGAAGCATTAATTTCTTCCCCTCCCTTCTTGACACAATTTACTGTATTATGCTAATTTGCAATTCCAAATAAGAGTAATGTCAAAAGTTTTATGAAAAAAGAGGGGAAAATATGAAACCGCAGGAGAAGAATCTCACCACAGAGTGCACAGAGGAATTCTCTGTGTTCTCTGTGGTTAAGTTTTGACAATACGCAAATAAGAGTAAGGATGCCTGCATGGAAGAAGCTCTCAAGAGGATATTCGAGAAGTCTCAGAAAGAAGATGGAAATATCATATCCCTCCTTCAGGACGTTCAGGAAACCTTTGGCTATATCCCTGAAAAAGCAGTCAATTGGTTTTCTCACAAGCTCGATATCCCAGCAAGTCGTTTCTATGGTATTGCAACATTCTATTCCCAATTCCATCTCAAACCAAGGGGTAAAAATGTAATCACTGTCTGCCGTGGCACTGCATGTCATGTGAAGGGTTCAGAAAGGCTGATCAATAGGATTTTCATAGAACTTGATGTCTCATTAGACGAAAATACAACTGATGACCTCAAATTCACGATTGAAAAGGTCAATTGTGTTGGTGCATGCGGTATCGCCCCTGTTGTAATCCTGAATAAGGAAGTGCAAGGCAAGGTGACCCTTGATAAATTGATGAAAGAAATAAAAAAGCTCAAAACAAGTGAATAGTGCTATAAATTCTAAAAGATCTTAAATATTTTAAGTTTTTTGTGTCATTCCCTGACTTGATCAGGGAATCCAGGTGCGAAAGTATTCGGGAAAGGAACTGGATTATCCAGTCAAGCTGGATAATGACAACCATTGGAACAGAGTTCGCTATGAATAAAGATATACTCATAAAGGTATGTACAGGGACAGGTGGAATTGCATCCGGTGGAGAAACAGTATTGTCTACATTGAAGAATGCAATATCCTCAGCAGGCATTGAATCAACCTTTTATAAAAGGTGTTCTACCAATAAAGTTGGTTGCAGAGGATTCTGCTCAAAAGACCTCCTTGTAGACATTATTATCAATGGTGAAAAGACAACATATAAAAACGTTAAAACCGATATGGTGCCACGAATTGTTGACGAACATATCATAAAAGGCATTCCTGTAAAAGAATGGGCTGTTGGAGAGGAATACTACACATTCCACAACAAACAGACAAAGGTAGTACTTGCTCATTGTGGTGAAATAGACCCTGAGGATATTCATGCCTATAGAGCAGTTGGTGGTTACGAGGCAGTGGGAAAGGCCCTCACTTCAATGAGTCCTGAAGAGATTATCGATGTTGTAAAAAAGTCTCAATTGAGGGGTAGGGGAGGGGC
>JAGUWT010000165.1 GCA_020062205.1 Thermodesulfovibrionales bacterium | reverse complement strand
CAATGCAAGCCTCTCTTATCGAAAGAAGGCTTGGAGCTGTGAGGCATCTGAAGTCAGAAGACTATCAGATACCGGACATCCCGGAAAAGAGACAGGAATTTCTTTCAGAAACCTTTACGAAATTTAAAAAAGACTATAGTCCTGATGGGGTTGTCATAGGGCTCACATTCGATCACTTTTCTCATCATATTGTAGAATTACCACTAACAAAAAAAGGTGAGATTAAAAATGCACTGTCTTATGAACTTGAAAAACATCTTCCATTGCCTGTTGATGAATATATGTTTGACTTCACCATCCTCTCAAAGGCACATGATAGGACAAAGGTCCTTGTCCTATCGATAAAAAAGGATATCTTGAAGTCGTTTATCGATCCTGTGTACAGTGCAGGTCTTGACATCTTATCTGTACGATGCTCTACCATCGAGGCATGCAATAATTTTCTCACAAACAACAAAGCTAAAAATCTGAGATGCCTTTTCATATACGTCTCCGGTAGCTTTTATGAGATTGTCGGCTTGAAGGATGCTGTCCCTGTGCTGCTGAGAAACATTCGGAAGGATAAGGATATTATTCTGGAGATTGAAGGCCTTCTCCCATCTTTTCCTGACGGAGTCTTTATGTCAGGGAAAACTGAATCATCAGTCATAGAAAAGATGAATATCAAATTATTTCCATTGTCTCTTGCGAATACGATTGCCATGAGTGCATTGAAGAGCAAACCATTCTCGTTTCATTTTTTGCCAATCGAATTTTCACGGAAGAAAACAGATTACTATCCATATCTGTTAGGAGGCACAGCAGCAGCAACAGTTGTGCTTTTCTTGCTAACTTCGCCACTCGCATATTATAAAGAACAGAGGGTGCTGAGACACATTGAGGAGAAAATCAATAGCATAAAAAAACATGGAGCAGGTCTTCTCGAATTAAAGAAAAAACTCGAATCAATACAGATGGACAGAAAGTTTTTATTCGACTTTAAGAATAAGAGAAATTTACCACTCAGGATTATGAGAGAATTAAGCATTGTCTTGCCGAAAAACACATGGATCACAAACTTATCTGTTGATGATAAAGGAAGGGTAGAGATAGAAGGATATACAAAAAAGGCCTCTGAGTTAGTTTTAGCCCTTGAAAACACGAAGTCATTTAAAAATGTATATCTAACCGAACCAATCACAGCAGAAGAAAAATTTTCTCTGAAAATGGAGTTTGAAGAATTATGAGGAAAAAAGTATATATTATCGGTTTGGCAATCTTAATCCTCAGTCTTCTCATGTTTGAGTTTTATTTTGTTGTACCTCAATCAAAGAATTTGGAGGAATCCATTGCCTTAAAATATGAAACACTTCAGAAGTACGAACGATTTATTCGGGAGGCAGAAACGACCGAGGGAGCAATTAAAAAGGCTATTGAGCAAACTGACGAAATCAAAAAGCAGATCATAACAGAAAATTCAAGGTTTCTCGCTTCTGCAGTCCTGCAGAGAAAGGTTGAGGGCCTTGCAGAAAAGGCAGGATTGAAAATTATGTCCATACGGCCTCTGAATGTGGTAAAGTATGAAACTTATATGGGTATCCCTGTTTACTTTGATGGAAGCGGAGATATCAAGAAGATAAGCGAATTCCTCAGGCTTGTTGAATCAGACAAGATGCTGATCAAAATAGATAAGATAAGTATGAACCCAGTGAACATTTCTAACCCGAAAGATCTCAGGGTACGGATACAGATTTCAGGATTGTCGAAGACATGATAAGAAGGTGGCTTATATTATCCGTTATGGTTTTAATATTTCTCTATGTATCATGGAATTTTTATGGAGAGGTATTAAGTTACAATCCCTTATCAAGTCTTTCAAAGGGAGAACAGGCAAATAAGGGTGTTATGTTGATAACGATTCCAGAGTTCAAGACAGGTTGGTCAAGGGATATTGTAGAAAAAAATATCTTTAGCCAGTCGAGGACATATGCAGAACCCAAACCTATTATTACTGAAGTAAAACCACCACCTCCACCACCTCCACCACCTCCACCAAAGAGGCCTGAGCTTGTCCTCAAGGGTGTTATTCTTGATAATTATGGTGATTATGTTGCATATATTGAAAAAGACAAGACAAAGGCAGTACCTGTAAGAAAAGGGGATATGCTTGATGATGTGGAAGTAGTAGATATTGCTGTCAAGAAGGTAGTATTAAGATGGAATGCAGAAACGATAGAATTCAACATGGATATGGTAAAAACAATAACGACACCGAGGTAAATACTATGTTTATGAAAATCATCGCAATTCTAATAGTACTTTTATCTGTTATATCCTGTGCACCGAAGGCTGCTATAAAGGAAAAAATACAGGTTCCTGTTGTCTCCCAAACTCCACCTGAAGAATTGAAACGTTCAGAGAGTGTACAGAAACCTCCTGTACCAGAGGAGACAAGAAAAACAGAAGCAGTGAGGATAGAGACGGAGGCAGAAGAAAAATTTGTAATCCTGAATTTTTATGGTGCTGATATAGAGACGGTCATTTCAACCATCGGCGGATTGCTGAATATCAACTACATTCTTCCTCAAGGTGTTACAGGCAAAATTACCATTCAGTCATATAAGAAGTTTCCTGTGAAAGACCTTTTCCAGATCTTCCAGACCATCCTGGAATTGAACGGACTTACAGCAGTTCAAGACGGAAGCCTTTACAGGATTGTACCTATTGATTCTGCAAAGCAGCAGCCCGTGAAAGTCGAGACAGGAAAAGAACTCAAGATGCAGCTCGATTCAAGTTTTATAACACAGATAATACCCCTTGAATATGTAAAGGCCAGTGATGTTGCGAATATTATTCGAAACATCATGCCACGGGGAACAGATATTGTGGTGTACGAACCAACAAACCTGCTTATTGTTACCGCTATTCAGTCATCACTGGTGAAATTCATGAAGATCCTTGAGGCT
>JAGUWT010000123.1 GCA_020062205.1 Thermodesulfovibrionales bacterium | reverse complement strand
GAAAAAGAGAACGAAAAATAGTGTTGAGGTCGTCAACATAAGGACCAGATGTATGAATGAGATGGTAAATTTCTTCTGCTAAAAATCTCTCTAACGGTTGCTTATCTTTTGTTCCCCAGAATTTTATGCTTTGCTCGATGAAATCAACCACACGTGCGCTGCTTTCAACATGGCTTTGTTTTCGCAAAAAATGCACCAGGGGATCGTCCCTCCCGGTCATCTCGTCTATTTCAGTTGAAACCTCACGCAATCTCCCTTCAGCATTAATCTCACTGAAATAGACAGGGAATAATTTGCATAGCTGTTTCACCAAATGATAAACCGGCTTGATATCGCTGTTTAAGAGCCTGGTAATATCCTTTTGAAAAAGATCCGTGTCATTTATGTGAACCCCAGCAAGTCTCAAATGAATAATTAAGGCAGATATGAGGGATTTAGACCACTTGGGATCATTCTCAATCAGTTCCAGCCAGACACGGATATTTTTTAAATGTGCCCTATTCGATTTTATCTGCCATTCAACGGTAACGCCTTCTATTTGGGGATACTGGAACCCAAGTGAGATAATTTTCTGGATAAACCATTCAACAAGCTTGCTGTCACCAAGTTTAAATATCTCATTCCCGATATTCTGGATACAAGAGAGAACAGTTTCAGGATACTCTCCGAGACCTTTCTTCATTGCCTCGCAAGCTTCAGAGAGCACTACCTTGATTTGTTCATGCCGCTCTGTCCTTATAAGAGTAGATAGGGTTCTGTTAATCTCTCTGAGCGTATTTTCATGGATGCTGGAAAGTCCCTTGATTTCTAAAATCTTAAAAAGATATACCATAAGTAAATGTAGGCTCTTACGCACATGATCATCCTGCGAGAAGGTACGAACAAGATCTTCATAAAATCTCACCAATTGCATATAACCAGGCAATTTTAACAGCTCTCCTAAGTGCTGGTACTGATCAGGAGATTTTTCAACGCTCAGCAGGTGTTCAATAAAGCCTTTCAAATTCGCATGTGATACAGGATATAAGAATGCCGTAAGCTTTTTGTGGTCCTCTTCACTGATATGATAATCAGTCCCTTGTTGAAACCATGTTACAGGATCTTCTTCCAGTAACCAGTATTCATATGTTGTCATAAGATATCGGAAAAGCAGGTTATTAAAGGATTCGATACGAAAATCTGCTGGCCTTCTATCAAAGAATATCTGGCCAAGTTTTTTCAACTGATGGGGATTACTGATAAGGAATAAAAATTGTTTTTCCTCCAGATGATAAAGCCTGTCAAAACAGTCCTGAAAAATAGATGTATAATTTTGAAGGTTCTGATCACCATCCATCAGGATTTTCTCCAAGTAGAAAATAAGTCCATCAATAGCTGCCTGCTGGATAGAGATATCAGGGGAGGTGAGAGCATCTAAAAAAACACTTACAATAACCGCAATGACCTCTGTTCCCTTTTCGTGGTGATGATGCAAATAGAAATTTTTGAGGGCATAGGAACGCATTTCCTTTACAATAAGCCCCCAGTTTTTTGGATCATTATGTAACTCACGTAAAAGTGGTTCAGTGGCGCTCAGGATGCCTGGATAGTCTTTTACTACCTCTCTTAAGATTTCATATTTTGAGGAAGTTTCTATCGTGGTATCTGGAGTCATTTTCCCAATCCTTTTTGATTTATTATATAACCAAATTTAGGGATAGACAAGGACAGTTTTGAGTGGGTGTTTCGGTTAGATTGTGATATGATAAAAAATGTAATTTCCTCATTCTCAAGTATTATACTAACATTAAACGTCATTCCAGCTTGTCTGGAATCATTCTGTAGAAAAAAAGGATTCTGGACGAGCCAGAATGACAGGAAAGAGGGTAGAGGTATTTCCCAGTGAAGGTCTGTGAGATTTTTACAAGCATACAGGGTGAGTCGAGTTATGCAGGTATGCCATGCACATTTATAAGGATGACGGGCTGTAATCTCAGGTGCTCCTACTGTGATACACAATATGCATACGATGAGGGGAGGGAACTCTCGGAAGACCAAATCATGCGAGAAGTCAAACGTTCCGGGATAAACCTTGTCGAGATTACCGGTGGCGAACCGCTTCTCCAAAGTAAAGTTTTTCTGCTCATCAAAAGATTGTTTGATGAGGGCTATACGGTATTGGTAGAAACGAATGGGTCTGTCAGCATAAAAGAGATTGATAAGAGGGCAATTGTAATACTTGATATAAAGACACCTGGCAGCGGAATGAGTAACAAGATGGATTTAACGAACCTTGATCATATAAAACATACTGACGAGATAAAGTTTGTCATAACTGACAGGATGGATTATGAATGGTCACGAGGGATAATTCATACATATAACCTCATAAAGAAGTGTCATCTTCTCTTATCACCTGCCCATGGAATACTTCCTCCTGAGAAAATTGCACAATGGATGCTTGAAAATAAATTAGAAGCAAGACTGAACCTCCAGATTCACAAGTATATCCAAGGGTCTGATACGTCCTTCCTGAAGTGAAGCTCCCTGACTAAAAGTCGGGGCTTTAAAGCTCTTCTTGAATTGCTCGATATGTGAGTGATAGACTAAATCAGTTTTACTAAAATTTTATAAAGGCCATGATAAGGGTTTCCAGCATAACAGTATTTTTATTCCTGATAATTGGCTTGTGGAGTTGAAATGAGACTTACTGACACAAATTCATCAGCAACATATTACACAGATGCAAATGGGAATTACACTTTCACAGTACCTAATGGATCATACACCATTACTCCTTATAATGTTCTGAGCTATATTTTCTCACCTGTTAACAGAACATTAACTGTCAATAATGCTGATCTTACGGGACAGGATTTCCAGACACAGTAAATTTGACAGAAAGATATAGAAAACACATAAATAACTCTACACCATGAAAAAACTTGCTATCACAATGGGAGACCCCGGTGGGATTGGGCCAGAGATAATTTTAAAAGCCTTCAATTCTTCTAAGATAAAGAATTGTTGTACCCCTTTTGTTATTGGTGACAGGGTTGTTATAGAAGAGGCGTTAAGACAACTTAACCTCCCTTTAAAATTAAGGATAATCAAATCACCTGAAGAATTTAAGCCAACCAGTAAAAGCAAAACGATCGAGTTTATTGATATGGGAATAGTTAAAAAATTTAAGAAGAATAAACCCACTGCAGAGGGTGGTAGGGCATGTGTGAGCTATATCAAGAAGGCTGTTGAACTTGCACTCAATAAGCAGGTTGACGGCATAGTTACAGCACCAATATCAAAAGAGGCTTTGAAAATAGCTGGTTTCAAATGGCCAGGCCATACAGAGATGCTTGCTGATTTAACGAATACAAAAGAGTATGCAATGATGTTGACTGGCGGGCCATTGAAGGTAATCCTTGTCACCATCCATACTGCATTGAAGAATGTGCCTGATTCCATTACAAAGCAAAAAGTATTAAAGACCATTTGGCTTGCAAAAAAGGCATGTGACATGCTCAACATTAAAAAACCCGGAATCGCTGTCGCAGGTCTTAACCCACATGCAGGTGAATCAGGGATATTTGGCGATGAAGAAACAAGAAAGATTATCCCTGCGATGAAAGAAGCAAGAAAAGAAGGAATTCCTGTTTCAGGCCCCTACCCTCCTGATACAATCTTTCATAAGGCATACAAGGGAAAATTTGATATTATTGTCTGCATGTATCATGACCAGGGACTGATTCCACTCAAGATGATCGCATTTGATGAAGGCGTAAATGT
>JAGUWT010000219.1 GCA_020062205.1 Thermodesulfovibrionales bacterium | reverse complement strand
CTGTCATTCTGAGCTTGTCGAAGAATTACGGCAAATCAAACAGTTAGAGCACCCTTCGACAGGCTCAGGGTGACAAATTAGGACTTTTGCAAGACCCTCTTTTGATAGGAATTAAATTGTAAAGCTGAATAGGTCTATACTTAAGAGATAGTAAGGTTATTACTTCCTTGGTGCTTCAAAGAGTATCTCTTCCACCATCTGGCAGATGACATGCCCGAGTGTTATGTGGGTCTCTTGAATCCGCGGGGTACTTTCTGATGGGACGATGAATGCATGGGTTGCCTTTGATGCAAACTTCTCTCCCTTTAAGCCAGTGAATGCAATTGTTGTTAATCTCTTCTTTTTAGCAATATCCATCGCCTTCAGGACGTTTGGCGAGCTGCCGCTTGTGCTGATTGCGATGACGATATCTCCTTCATTAGAAAGTGACTTAAGCTGTTTTGCAAAGACCTCTGAAAAGTCATAATCGTTGGCAATGGATGTGATTACAGCCATGTCAGTATTGAGTGCGATTGCTGGAAGACTGGGGCGTTCTTTTTTGAATCGATTGATGAATTCTGCTGCAATGTGAGAGGCGTCGGTTGCGCTCCCACCGTTGCCAAAAAGGATTAGTTTCTTGCCATCATTAAAGGCATTTGCAATAGCTTTTGCAACTTCAATAATGGTGTCAACATTCTCATTAACAAATTTTTTCTTAACCTGGATGCTTTCTTCAAAGGTCTGTAATATCTTTTCCTTCATGGCTGGTACCGCTTAGATTTAAGGAGCACTAACTTAAGTGCTCCATTTAGAGTAACCTAAGGAGATTTTTCATGTCAATCGGTAATCTCAATCTTACCTATACGGAATAAAAACAACATCTCGTATCTCTGTTGCAGGGCCTTCTTTTGCAGGACCAAGGGCAGTTACCCTGTAGGTTCTCTTTTTAAGGGGTTTTTCTCTATCGAGAAATGCAGGTGTCTGAGTTTCTCCGATCAAGACAACTCCCCCATTCGTATCTACCTCCCTATACACCCTGTACCCAATAACCCATGTCTCTGGTGCTTCCTTCCAGATAAGATTTACCTTTTCCTCTGTAACTATTGCCTGAAGTCCTGTGGGTGAAGAGGGTACAAATTCTGATGGATTTATTTCGATCTCATCTGATGCAGGACCTTCATCTTTTAAATCCCTACCTTTGATACTTCTTATGGTGTAGTAAACTGTCCTTTTCACATCAAACGTATCTATGAAAGAGGTTCCCTGAACGGGTTCTTTATTCACAGGTATAAAGGAATACACGTTTTGTTTATCACTTTTATAGATGTTATACAGAATTCCGTTGCCTGCATTTTCCCAGTTTAACAATAATGAATTATGCTCTACTTTCCATTGAACTTTTCGAGGAGGGGAGGGCGGAGGATTTGGAGTGATGGTAATGATATTTGAGTCACTGCTCATGACCCCTTTCAGACTCTGGGAAATAATTTTATATTTGTATTCAGATCCTGTTTTAAAATCTTTATCCACATGAGAGCGTTTATTATTTTCGAGAAATGCAATCCTTTCAAAATCACCGGTGGTTGTTTTCATTAAAAAAAACCCTTTTATCGAAAATTCCTTATCTCTTGGGAACTCCCAGAAAAGAATGATTTCTGATTCTCTATGGATTGCCCTGAGATGTGCAGGGGAATCTGGTTTCTCGTATGATTTTAATGTAGGGTCGCCTTTTTTACCACAAGCAATAAGTAAGCAGCAAGCACTAAGCAGTATGCAGTAAACAAGAGTCAGTGAACGGTGAACAGTGAACAGTGAACAGTTATTAATCCCCCTATGCCCCCCTTTAGTAAAGGGGGGTAAGGGGGGATTTGCCTTCTGCCTTCCGCCTTCTATCATCTAATCAGGCTTTTGAATCTTTTTATCTGTCTTTTTATCTCATCAGGAGATGTACTGCCACGTGATTTTTTGTGTCGTACAGATTCTTCAGCCTTCAGACAAGAATAGATATCATCTGTAATTAAATCAGAAAAAATATGAAATTCCTTGAGTGTAAGTTCTTCGAGTTTCTTTTTCTTCTCGATGCAATAGAGAACAATCTTGCCTGTAATTTCATGCGCCTTTCTGAAAGGCACCCCTTTTGTTACGAGATATTCAGCAATATCAGTTGCAGTTGAGAATCCTTCCCCTGCGGTTTCATGCATTCGTTTTAAGTTGAATTTTATACGAGGTAACATTTCAATCAGAACAGTAAGGCAAGCTTTAACAGTATCAACTGTATCAAAGAGAGGCAGTTTATCCTCCTGCAAATCCCTGTTGTATGAGAGTGGCAGGCCCTTCATTGTTGTTAAAAGAGAAATCAGGTTTCCATAAACCCTTCCCGTCTTTCCTCTAATCAGTTCTGCAACATCGGGATTCCTTTTCTGTGGCATGATGCTTGAACCAGTAGTAAATGCATCAGGTAATTCAATAAATCTGAATTCCTCTGTTGACCATAGGATGAGCTCTTCAGCAAGCCTCGATAGATGCATGATAAGTATGGCTGCACTCGACAAAAACTCAATTATAAAATCCCTGTCAGATACCGCATCAATGCTATTTCCCGAGATGCCTTTAAAACCAAGAAGTTTTGCAACATATGCCCTGTCAATAGGAAGTGTTGAACCTGCCAGAGCACAGGATCCTAAAGGGAGGATGTCTATCCTTTTTAATATATCTGTGAGTCTTTCTTTATCCCTCTGGAGCATCTCAACATAGGCGAGTAGGTGATGGGACAACAAGACTGGTTGTGCCCTTTGCAGATGGGTATAGCCAGGCATCAACGAGTCGAGATGGAGTGTTGCTATATTCATAAATGTCTTCTGTAACTTTTTTATAAGTGATATTATTTCTTTAACCTCTACCCTGAGATATAATCTGAGATCAAGTGCTATCTGATCATTCCGTGAACGGGCTGTATGAAGTTTCCCTCCTGCATCGCCTATCTTTTTTATCAGGCTAGTCTCAATATTCATATGGACATCTTCAAGGTCTTTTGTAAACCTGAATTTCCCGGACTCTATTTCTCTATCTATCTCTTCAAGTCCCTTTATGATCTTTTCAAAATCATCTTTTGAGATGATGCCCTGTTTACCGAGCATCTTTGCATGTGCAATACTCCCTTCAATATCGTATCTCCAGAGGCGATTATCAAAGGATATGGATTCTGTAAAGTGCTCAACGATCTTTGACGTCTGTTCTTTAAATCTTCCAGCCCAGGGTTTTTTCATATCTGTTCCCTATGATAAATCTCGCGGATAAGCCTGTCAAGGTCATTGCCTTTCTTGTTTATTTTAGGTATGCTTATAAAGGAAAATGGGTGAGGTTGTTCTTCAGAACAGAATCAAGTCCTTAGAGCAAAGACTCCATCAGAGGGCACGAGAGATCTCTCTCCTGAAGGAGATGAGTCTCTTCCTTACGATTAGTGTCGAAAAGACCCTTGAACTGCTTGCTTACCGAATGGGTATTTTAACCAGTGCAAAATTTGTACGCGTTTACCTTGTTGATAAGACTGGAACAAAACTCAGGCTTGTTTCAGGCTATAACCTCTCCGAAAAATACCTTGAGATGGTGAGGAATAAATTTGAGGTATCCATTGAGTCAGTCCCGTGCGGGAAAGCAGTCAAGGAAAAAGGTCCCTATATAGTAAATGATGTGAGCAAAGATGAAGTTTTCTCCATGTGGCGCGATGTGACAGCGATGCTTGGTTATTCATCCTATATAGGCATGCCTCTTTTAGTCGCTGACAGAATCATCGGTGCTGTGGATATCTTTTTTGCAGACGCCAAATATTTCAGTGATGACGAATTAAACCTTATGATTGTCCTCTGCAATGCCGGAGCACTTGCCATAGAAAATGCCGTGCTCATAGATAAAATATCAAATATCTCTGTAATAGATGAAGATACAGGTGCTTTTAATTACAGATATTTCAATGAGACCCTGAAAAGAGAGGTTGAGAGGGCAAAACGATACAAGCAGCATCTTACCCTTATCATGATGAATATCATGGGCGAAGTGCCTGTCAATGATGATGATTTGCGGTTGTTTGTCGCAACGGTTAAGGGCAGGACGAGAGGCACTGATATGCTTTTCCGATACAGTAGCAATACGTTTTGTTTAATATTAACCCATACCGCTCAGAATTCTCCAGTTGTATCAAGACTGTATGAGACATCCCAGGAGATTTTTGGTGAAGGTTGGAAATTTGGTCTTGGTGTCTCATGCATGCCTGAAGATGGTGATAATGCAGAAATACTGATCACAAAAGCCTCTGAGTATCTTGATTAAAGACGTCATCCCTTCCATCCATACTCTCCTATAAGCGGCACAAAAACACATGGGGTGTGGTATTCCTCGAAAAGCCTTCCCCCAGATTTTTTAATCCTTGAAAGTTGTTGCGAGAAGCGATCTCCAACTGGTGCAATGATGAAACCTTCTTCAGATATCTGTTCTATTAAGGGGGCTGGAATTTTTGGGGTTCCAGCAGTAATGATAATCCTGTCAAAGGGAGATTCATCTGGCCATCCTAAGGTACCGTTACTGACCCGCACATGAATATTGGCATAACCGAGTGATTGAAATCGTTCTTCAGCCTGCTGAGCAAGTGACGCAATCCGCTCTACTGTATAGACCTCACGGGAAAGCTCAGCAAGGATTACTGCCTGATAACCTGAACCTGTACCAATTTCAAGAACCCTTTCATTACCCTTCAGTTCAAGAAGTTCTGTCATGATTGCAACCATATAAGGCTGTGAAAGGGTCTGTCCTTCACCAATCGGCAGTGCCATATCTTCATAGGCTTTATACTGTAAGGATTCATCAACAAAAAGGTGCCTGGGAACCTTTTTCATGACATTCAGGACACGCTCGTCTTTAATCCCCCTCGGGATGAGCTGTGTATTGACCATGAACTCCCGTAGTTCTTTAAACCCCATCAACAAAGCCTCCTTGTTATCTCTCTCGCAGCCATCACCCCTGAGGCAGATGCCTGGATAAGCCCTCTGCTTAGTCCAGCTCCATCACCAACAGCAAAGAGGTTACCTATCTCGGTCTCAAGTGATTCTGTTAGTTTGGGATGCATTGAATAAAATTTCACTTCGGCTCCGTATAACAAGGTATGTTCTAAAGTCACCCCAGGAGTTATCTTATCAAGTGCCTCGAGCATCTCAAGGATGTCACAGATATAACGATAAGGTATGACAAAACTTAAATCGCCTGGGGTGGCATCTTTAAGTGTTGGCTGTACATCCCCTTTTGATATCCTCTCATGTGTTGATCGCCTTCCCTGTTGCAAATCTCCAAGCCTCTGGACAATAACACCCTTGCCGAGGAGGTTTGCAAGCCCTGCAATATATCTCCCATATGATATAGGGTCGTCAAATGGCTCTGTGAAGGATGTGCTTACCAAAAGTGCAAAGTTTGTATTGTTTGTTTTTCTTTTTGCATAGCTGTGGCCGTTAACTGTCCATATACCCTTAAGGTATTCCTTGACAACCTCACCATATGGATTTACACAGAATGTTCTTACCCTGTCATTGAATTTTCTTGAATGGAATATGAGTTTTGGTTCATAGGTTATTTCTGTGAGTGGTTCAAATACAGAAGCAGGTATCTCGACCCTAACACCTATATCAACAGGGTTTTTGAGCAGCGTTAGGTGTAGTCTTTTTGCCTCTCTTTCGAGCCATCTGGAACCCTCTCTCCCAGGGGCAAGGATTACAAATTCAGAATAAAGCCTTGAGCCATCCTTAAGCGTGATGCCAACAACCTTTCTTTTTTTTGTGATGACCCTTTCAGCCTCTGAACTGAATATGCTCTCTACCTTTTTATTAAGGGTATCCTTAATTTTTTTTAGTACTGCCTTGCACCTATCGGTACCTATATGTCTTATCGTTGTAGGTATAAACAGAAGGTTATTTTCTGATGCAAGTCTTTCTATTTTATGTATTTCTTCTTCATTGCCCCCATATGTTTCTTCTGGAGCGCCGTACTTTACGTAAATTTCATCAACGTAATTTATTAATGATATTAGCCTATCCCTGTCAATATATCTCGAAAGAAAACCACCAATATCAGGAGAAAGGTTTAATTTTCCATCACTGAATGCCCCTGCGCCACCCCATCCACTGAGAAGTGCACATTCAGGACAGGTTGTGCATGAAATTTCCCTTACCTTCATTGGACATATCCTTTTATTAAGGTCTCTGCCTTTCTCAACAATAAGGATTTTTGCATTTTTTTTCTGCTTAATAATTTCCAGGGCAGAGAATATGCCAGCAGGACCGGCTCCAACTATTATGACATCGTAT
>JAGUWT010000294.1 GCA_020062205.1 Thermodesulfovibrionales bacterium | reverse complement strand
TTACGAGTTTCACGCAATATGGTTACAGGGATACCGTCAATGAGCATAGTGCCCTTTGCTTCATCAAGATTTTCAATGATCCTTTTTGCCTTATAACCATGTAAATACTGATGTAATGACCCATATGTTGAATCCTTTTCAATATAAAGGGCGATATCCTCCATGTTTGTTCCTGCTTTTCGTCCTATATTGACCACAATCTCAGAAAAATATTTTCTCCCGATGTGATTCCAGAGCGTCAGTTTGCCTATTCTGCCCAAACCGTTTATCCCGAGTATGGGCTTATTTTTAGAAATCATTCTTACGCCTTCTGTCCCTGCCATAGTCTTTCCCTCCTCTTGTGAACGACTAACTCGCAACAGACCTGCAAGTCGTCGAATTTCTAAAAAACTTAGGAATAAGTTTGTCATTCAGCACTTGATGCGGAATCCAGGGTTTCCCGTGAAAACGGGAATCTATTTCCTTTATTAGTTCCCTGCTTTCGCAGAGCCTGCTCCGTACTTGATACGGGGGACGACGCCTGGATTCCTGCTTCCGCAGGAATGACAATGAGTAGTAATTGATTATACCCTGAAGCAGAACTTTGATGAATTTTTTTAAATAATTCACTTATTCTTACGATAGGAGACTAACGATTTGCACATCATGCATACCTAAGTAAACCTGACCATTTCGTCCATCAATACTCAAAAAATCACCAACCTTTATCGTCCGCTTGTTGAGAACGCACTTCTTTTCAAACTCCCATACAAACAATTTATTACAACCAACTACACAGGTCTTCCCTAATCTATTAGCTATAATGGCAGCATGAGAACTTGATCCCCCGAGAGCAGTAAGGATCCCGTCAGCAGCTGAAATATGCCTGATGTCGTCAGGGACAGTATCTGCTCTTATGAGAATAAGGGGGGTTGCTGGTTCCTTCTTTCTGAACTCCTGTATATCATCTAAATCAAAGACAACCCTGCCACTCAGCGCACCGCCTCCTACTCCAATCCCTCTGGAAAGGTAGCTAGAAGATAGCTCAGGAGAAAGTACAAAGGCAATAAAGCTCTCTTTTCTTGTCACAGTCATATCACGAGCCTGCAGGATAAAAAAATTCTTCTTATCCTTACCTTCGAACGTAAACTCAATCTCCTGTGCACCCCATTTCTCATTATAAATTAAGTCCTTCGCTATTTTGAGCATGGAGTCATATATTTCAGAGGACTTATCTTCTAAGGAGAATTCATGAGTCCTCTCCTCAATGTCCCGCTGTTCATTGGACACAGGTAAGGTCTTTACAAGCCCTAAAACAACATCTTCCCCCTGTGCACTGAGAGCAAAATCACCCCATAACATAACCCGATCTCCTAATTCCCGCGGGTTACGGGTAAAAAGAACCCCTGTCCCTGAATGGGTATCCAGATTACCATACACCATTGCCTGTATGATAACCGCTGTCCCCCAGTTTTCAGATAAACCTAATATTTCACGATAGGTCTGTGCCTTCTTCGAAAACCAGGATTGGAAAACCGCATCTATTGTTATTTCGAGCTGGCTCCCGGGGTCATCAGTTATGACAATTCCGTTTTCCTTAACAGTCTCCTTGTATGCTAAGGCTACTTCTTTCATCTGATCAGGTGTGAATTGAATCTTTTTTTTAACCTTGTATCTTCCCTTATAGTATCTCATAATAAAATCAAATTTATCCCTTTCTATCCCAAATGACATTCCCCAGCACTGTAAAAAACGGCGATAACAATCCCATGCAAACCAGGGTTTTGCTGTCTGTTTGATTAATCCAGCAACAATTGCTTCATTAATCCCTACATTTAAAAATGAATTCATCATGCCAGGCATAGAGATTGCCCCTCCACTTCTCACGGATACGAGTAAGGGATTCTCGGGATCTCCAAACCTTTTCCCTGTCATCTTTTCAAGGTTATTCATTTGTTGTTTAATCTCTTCTTCGAGATGCTCCCGCGCATATCGAAATCTATGGATCGTCTGAAGGCAACGAAATACCTCTGTTGTAATAATAAAACCTCGTGGCACAGGTATCCCTAATGTTGCCAGTTTTACCAGGTTATATCCTTTATTACCCAGATGGATCCTGTCATAAATAACCTGATTCGGGGTATAGATAGCGGATATTGCTTTTTTCGGATCGTAGCTCATCAGTAAATCCAGATTCTGGACATCCAATCCCTCTGCCTGTTCATATAATGTTTTTAATATCTTACTGATAAAGGTATCTAATTGTTGGAGTCCAAAGGATGTAGCTAAAACCTCCCTGAGAAATTGCTCTGAAACCATGTTGATGAACTCAAACTCGCTCTGCTTCTTATGGGATTCAAGATACTTCGGAAGGATATTGTCAATCCCAAGTTGAAGAATAATATTTTTGAGGTTATTCTTATGGATACCACTATAATAGGTATTGAGAATATCCTGTACTGCCTCGGAGAATCCTCTGAATATGTCTATGTACTGGGAGAAGGAAAATCTCCTTACCTCTAAAGCCACAGATAAGAGTTCAAGCGTATGTTCTAACCTGTTCGAAAATACCCCGTCTAATTGCAAGGCTTGAAAAAATAAACTCATATATTTCTTAATTTGATACAGGGTAGCCCTTGTAATGAATTTCAGATTAAATGAGCCTATCAACTCCTCGAACAGGACATTTGCCAGGTTTTCGAGGCGGAATGACAGAGAGAGTGCATCAAATTTTCTCTCATGATATGTCCCATACAGGGAGGGGATCCCAACAGCAATATGTCTTTTACGAAATACATTCTCAATGGGTTCATACCGTTCAGGTGATAAGATAATATCTTTCAGGAGCTGTAAATAATTGAGAATGCCTTCAAGCCGCTGAAAGATATTCCCTTCTTCTAATATACGGATGAGAGAAACCGTATTGGGAAGCCCTAAACTTGGAGTATATTTTAATTGATCTATAATATCATGGTAATCCAGACGATATTTTTTATTCAGTAATTGATAAAACATGATAGCCATGGATGCCCGTCTCTTCTCTTTCTCAGAGACATTGGGTACATTTTGAGTCAATA
>JAGUWT010000288.1 GCA_020062205.1 Thermodesulfovibrionales bacterium | reverse complement strand
GCAGAGCATATCAGGGCGATGACGCGATCAGATATCCCTGTTATGGCTCATATCGGTCTAACGCCTCAGTCAATCCACAGGATGGGGGGATATAAGCTTCAGGGAAAGACTGAAGAGTCTGCAAAGAGATTAATTGAAGAGGCACATATTGCTGAGGATGCAGGCGCTTTTTCCCTATTGCTTGAGGCCATACCAATGGGACTTGCAAAGAAGATAACAGAGGAGATTTCAATCCCAACTATTGGTATAGGTGCTGGCCCATATTGTGATGGGCAGGTGCTTGTGCTGCATGATGTCATAGGACTATTCGAGAGATTCCTCCCGAAATTTGCCAAGAGATATGTGAATTTAAAAGACGAGGCATTGAAGGCGATTAAGATTTACAAAGAAGAGGTAGAAAAGGGGATCTTCCCATCAGAAGGGCATAGTTTCAAGTAAGATTTAAAAACAAAGCCGACACTATTTTATCCTTTCGTTATTATCGAATCGGTCGTTCACTCATTACAGTTTCAACCTTCGCAACCTCAAAGCATTGCTAATTACTGATACTGAACTGAAGCTCATTGCAGCCGCTGCGATAATAGGACTCAGAAGAATACCAAAAAATGGGTAAAGTATCCCTGCTGCAATCGGGACACCGAGGGCGTTATAAATAAACGCCCAGCACAGATTCTGTTTTATGTTGCTCATTGTTGCCCGGCTCAAAAAACGTGCTCGTACTATGCCTCGAAGGTCGCCTCTTACTAAAGTTACTCCGGCACTTTCCATAGCTACGTCAGTACCTGTCCCCATGGCAATGCCAACATGTGCCTGCGCCAATGCAGGTGCATCGTTGATACCATCACCTGCCATGGCTACAATACGACCTTCCTCTTGAAAATGTTTAACCCATTCTGCTTTCTTGTCAGGGAGCACCTCAGCGAAAACCTCATCAAGGCCTATTTTCTTTGCAACTGCTTCAGCCGTAGTACGACTGTCCCCTGTAAGCATTACTATCTTCATACCCTCTTCATGAAGCTGTCGGATTGCCTCAGGCGTAGATTCTTTGACAGGATCTGCTACACCTAAAAGGCCTACAATTTCTCCATCTACAATGATGAACATTATGGTCTGACCGTCAGCACGCATCTTCTCAGCCTTCTCAGCAACCTTATCAGATTTTATACCTATATCTTCCAACAATTTGATATTGCCAAGAGCCACCGCGTGTCCATTGACCTGACCAAGAACGCCTTTACCAGTTACTGACTGGAAAGATTCAGTATTCGTCAGAACAACTTTTTCTGCTTCAGCTCCAGCAACGATGGCTGCAGCTAATGGGTGCTCGCTCCCTTTTTCAAGACTTGCCGCATAAGAAAGGAGTGATTTTTTATCCAGTTTGCCTGTTGAAAATACTTCAATGAGTTTTGGTTTTCCAAG
Organism: Thermodesulfovibrionales bacterium; assembly: GCA_020062205.1. Taxonomy (GTDB): domain Bacteria; phylum Nitrospirota; class Thermodesulfovibrionia; order Thermodesulfovibrionales; family SM23-35; genus VGWY01. The sequence goes on along the minus strand of JAGUWT010000288.1, from coordinate 3,382 downwards.
AGTAAGTGTTCCTGTCTTATCAACCACAAGTGTGTCTACTTTCCGCATAAGCTCGATAGCCTCAGCATTCTTGAAAAGCACACCTGCTGTTGCACCTTTCCCTGTGGCGACCATAATTGACATAGGTGTTGCGAGACCAAGTGCACACGGGCACGCTATAATGAGCACAGCAACTGCATTGATAATTGCATGGGTAAAGCGTGGTTCAGTACCTAACCATGCCCAGATAATAAATGTTATGATTGCAACCGATACAACAATCTGTACAAAATAACCTGCTACAATGTCAGCAAGTTTCTGAATCGGGGCACGGCTTCTCTGTGCCTCAGCAACCATCCTGACTATTTGGGACAAGAGGGTTTCTGCACCGACTTTTTCAGCCTTGATCACAAGTGTTCCAGTAGTGTTTACAGTAGCGCCTATAACCTTATCCCCCCTTTGCTTCTCTACAGGGATTGGTTCACCGGTGACCATTGATTCATCAATAGAACTTGAGCCATCAATAACAATACCATCTACAGGTACCTTTTCCCCGGGACGTATACGGAGCATGTCACCCGGTTGAACATGTTCAAGCGGTACGTCTTCTTCAGAGCCATTTTCTTTTATAAGTCGTGCAGTCTTAGGTGACAATCCAAGAAGTTTCCTGATAGCGGCGCCTGTTTTCCCCCTTGCCCTGAGTTCAAGTACCTGACCGAGGAGCACCAGCGTAACAATCATAGCAGCAGCCTCGAAATATGTGCTAACTTCTCCCCCCTTACCTCGAAAGGACATCGGGAATACCCAAGGGAAAAGTGCTGCAACAACACTATAGATGTAAGCGACTGCTACACCAAGCCCTATTAAGGTAAACATGTTTGGGCTTCTGTTTACGATTGATTGCCATCCACGCACGAAAAAGGGCCATCCTCCCCAAAGGACCACAGGCGTGGCAAGGAGAAGCTCTAACCACCCGAGCACCTGTGACGGGATAAGATGTTCGAGTGAAATTCCTGGAATGTGGCTATGCATGGTAATAAAAACTACCGGAATTGATAGAACCACACTCACCCAGAAACGTCGGTTCATGTCAATGAGTTCTAAATTTACACCTTCCTCAGGCAAGACAGTTAGTGGTTCAAGAGCCATGCCGCAGATCGGGCACGATCCCGGGCCAATCTGCTTAACCTCAGGGTGCATAGGGCAGGTATAAATAATTCCACTTTCGTCCTTCGTCTTTTGTTCCACGTCCCTCGGTTCTTTTAAATACGCCTCAGGGTCTTGATCAAACCTCTCTTTACACATCTCGGAGCAAAAATAGTAGGTAGTGCCTTTATATGGTGATGTGCCAACAGCTTCTTCCTCTTCTATGACCATCTTGCAAACCGGGTCTGTGACCATCATAAGTTCCTCCCATCAACAACTATGGAAATATTTCGCGCTTAATATTAATTATGTAAATGGGACTTTACAATATCTCTTCTTAAACTATTGAATATCTATTTTCTTCTCTTCGAATTCCTCTTTTGTTATCTCACCTCTTGCGTATCTTTTTTTAAGAATATCAAGGGCTGTCTCTTCTTTTTCTTCTTTTTTCCTGCCTTCTGTAATAAGCTTAACGAGATAGACAACACCTACTATTACCAATACCCAGAAGATGAGTATAAAGAACCATCCGAATCCCATTCCCCATCCGTAATCTCCCCAATGCATAGTTTCCACCTCCTTTCTAACCTTATCACAGAATTGAAGATATTTGAAGGACTTATTTATTAAGTTAAGAGAGGTTTATGTAAAACTTTGTAGCCGCTGGCTTTAGCCAGCGTTTAAGATCATTCAAAAATAATTTCGGTTCATTCGTAAAAAAGTTGAAGAACATCGAAGGAGAAGAATGTCTGGATTCCCGCCTCCGCGGGAATGACGAAAAATCAGGCACTTAAGAATGTCGTTCCCCGACTTGATCGGGGAATCCAGGGTGGCTTCAACTTAAATACGAAAGACCTATAATTTCTTTTTAATCCACGCAGCGGTTGCACCATACTAAATTTGTGACGTGTTTGCGAAGGGGGGAGGCTGAATCTGTAGCTGACTACATATCTGACAGGTTACAACCGGTAGAGATTTTCATACGGCAGTTGTTGTTACTATCGAAAGACTTGAAGTTTTCATACATTTTCATATCACTACAATACTTTGTCTTGCAGTTCATGTCTGAAAAAATATCAACACTGTCCCCGGGTCGTATTACGAGGAGTTTATTCCTCTGCCATAACGTGCAATCCCCTTCATTCCGTTTATACCAGATGGGAACAAAGGTGGCATTTTTTGCAACAATACCTGTCTCTTTACAGAGGTCTTCTTCCGCATCGTTAATATAAGGTGCTACAAAAAGCATAATCATAAACAATACCAAGGTAATTTTCAGATTAATGCCCTTTAACATGCCTTACTCTACTACTCTGAAAAGGCTTTGTCAATGTTTGTAAAGACATCAATTGAACTATCTAAATAATCGATTTTAAAAATAATGTTCTATAAGGGAATGAATAAGATATCTGAATATTACCTCTGATTTTTCTGGTAATGTCTACTTATGTTTTTTACCGAATGCTTATAGATAATTCTTATGTAACAGAAGATAAAACTTTTCTTTACATTTGAATTCTGATCAGACCGGGACCAAGTTCATCGTGCTGAGGTATGGATAATGTCCATTGATATCCAGGTTTTGTCATCATTACATGAGAGCCTTTTTGGCGAACAGCAGACCAACCTGCTTTCTGAAATTTTCGGACGGCTTCAGAACCAGAACAGAGTTTTAAGGTTTTTGCCCATTAAACTGCAACTTCGACAAGTCTGGAGGGGTCAAGAGACAATTTGGATTCCATCACCTCAAGCCATCCTTCAACAGCCTCCTTGATATTGTTAATGGCTTCTTCATAAGTCTTCCCCTGAGAAAGACATCCAGGAAGCGCAGGTACCTCGGCAACATAATACCCCACTTCATCCTGTTCAATTATTACACGCAGTTTCATACAGTCTCCTCCTTCAGGAAATATTTGATTGAAATTTATCATATAAACATCTTTTTGTCAAAACAGATATGTAAAAAAAGGATTAATAGAGAATTAAAGAGATTGCTTCACCCCGACTCTGGTCGTGGCTCGCAATGACAGGAAAAGAAGGGAGAAGAATTGATATGAGAGAAAGGATAGCAATTATTACAGCATCACTTTTGCTTTTATTATGTAGTATTGTCTTTGCATCTGATGAATGGCAAACAGATATAAAGGTAAGTGTGCTGAATGCAGAAAACAGACTCACCATAGGACAGAGACCTGATGCAACCGATGGCATAGACGGAAGGTATGATATCCCTGCATTTCTTGCAGGAGACATACAG
>JAGUWT010000232.1 GCA_020062205.1 Thermodesulfovibrionales bacterium | reverse complement strand
GTTCTGTTATCTTCTTTTAAATACTTCTTTGCTACCATCACTACATCCTCAGGTGTTACTTTTCTAATTCCTTCAAGATACTTATCAATAAGTCTCCAGCCACCAAGCATCTCAAATATCCCGTATTTCATCGCCTGCATAAAGATTGAGTCCTGCTCCATGATGAATGAAGATTCTATTTGGTTTTTTGCCTTCTGAACCTCTCGTTCAGTTAGTGGTTCAGTCTTTATCTTTTCGATCTCTGCATAAAGATAATTCTCTACTTCTTTTATCTCTTTACCGGGGAAGGCGGTTGCGCCAAAGATAAACAGATAAGGATCCCTGTTAAAGCCGCTGTAATCACTATAAATATTCAGGGCAATCTTTTTCTCATAAACCATGGATTTATAGAGCCTTGAGCTCTTTCCCCCGGATAGTATCAGACTTAAGACATCGAGTGCATAGTTGTCTTCATCCGGGAAACTCGGTGTGTGATAGGCGATAAGAATGTATGGTAGTTCCGCCTCCTTTTTCAAAGTGACTCTTTTTTCGCCTTTTTGTTCAGGCTCTGAAAAAAGGTTGTTTTTTCTGGGTAATCCAGGAGAAATATTCCCAAAAGCACCCTTGATCTTCTCCATCAGTACTTCTGAATTGACATCTCCAACAATTACAATGGCAGCATTATCAGGTGAATAATACGTTTTATAATAGGCATATAAGTCATCCCTTTCTATAGACTTCAAATCCGACATCCAGCCGATAACCGGCCGCTGATACGGATGCACCTTGAATGCAATAGCATTCACCTCCTCGAAGAGTGCATTCTGCGGATCATCCTCATACCTCATTCTCCGTTCTTCCATGACAACGCTTCTTTCTGAAAGTGTCTCTTTCGGATCCATTGTCAGATTTTTCATCCTATCAGCCTCAAGATCAATCGAGAGCATTATCCTGTCTGAAGAAAAAAGCTGAAAATAGGTTGTATGATCTTCTGTGGTATATGCATTATCAGTTCCGCCATTTTTCTGAACAATCCGTGAAAATGCCTGCGGGCCGTATTGTGAAGTACCTTTAAACATCATGTGCTCAAGAAGATGGCTCAATCCGGATTTCCCCAGAGGTTCATCCCGTGAACCAACACGGTACCAAACCTGGAATGTTGCAACAGGGGACTTGTGCTCTTCTATGATCAGGACCTTCAAACCATTATCCAGCTTGTATTCTTTTACTTCTACAGCATGGATAGTAATTGGGATAAAGAAAAGTACGATCGTCAGAAAAATCTTAATGTGTTGCATACAATGAATATATCAAAAAACATAAAAATTATGAAAGGGGTGACAATTACAATTTAATAAATTACAATTTAATACTTGACAGTTCCCTATATCTTAGTTATTTTTATGTAACATGAAACTTTCTTAAAAAGGAGCAAAGGTTATGCCTAAAACTATTTCTATCATAAGTGGAATGATATTTTTTGTTGTGCTTTTGTTCGCACCTTCTTTTGCATCGGCACAGATGCAGGAATATAAGGAATATACAGTCGTGCAGGGAGATACGCTCTGGGATATCTCCAGTAAAGAATTAAAAGACCCGTTCCTCTGGCCAAAGATATGGAAAGAAAATCCTGAGATACCTAACCCTGACAAAATATACCCAAAACAGGTAATTAGGATTCCGCTAAACCTATTGCAAAAAGAGATGCCAGAGGCGGGAATTGCAGAAACCAGGGTAGAAGTGAAACCTGAAATGAAAAAAGAAGAACCCAAAAAAGAAATTGCAAGAAAAATACAACCTGTAAAAAGGGAATATCTCATTGACAGAAACCTCTTAATCTCAAGTGGCTACATTGCTGATTCTGTGCATAGCGTGGGTAAGATAGTCAGTTCTCCTACAGGCAGAACTCTACTCGGGAGAGGAGACTACGCTTATATCAAGACTGATAAGCCAGCAAAGGTCGGAGACAGGTTTTATGTAATCCGTTCAGCAGAAAAGGTTACACATCCAAAATCTGGTGTTATGATTGGCTACCTTATCGAAATCCTTGGTGTTGCAGAGGTAGTTGGCAAGGATAATGATGAAACAAAAGTAAAAATTACCTTTTCTTTCAGTGATATTTTATTAACCGATAATCTTCTCGACAACTTCTATGAGATAGAACCCCCACTTGCTATCGAGAACCCGAGGAAGCCAAATATCAATGGTTATGTAGTAACAACAAAACATCTCCAGATAATCACAGGAACATGGGATACTGTTTATCTTGACAGAGGGACAAAAGACGGATTGGAAGTTGGTGATGAATTTGCAACTATCCTATCGGGTGAACATAAGGTAATAAACGGCCTTGTCCAGGTGATCAATGTCAGAGAAAAAACTGCTACTGCTGTTGTCAGAAAAAGCAAAGATATTATAACAAAAGGAGATACAGTAACAGGAGTTAAGGTGAAATAAAAATCAGCGTCTTTAGTGCCCTGAGCCTGCTCGGATGTTTCAGCTTTCTTAAAGCCTTTGCCTCTATTTGTCTAACCCTTTCCCGTGTAATAGAAAGATGCCTTCCAACCTCCTCAAGGGTATGGTCTCTGTCTGCTCCTATCCCGAACCTCATCCGGATGACCTTTTCCTCTTTTGGGGTCAGCGTCTTTAACACTCTCTGGATCTGCTCAGATGTCTCTGTCTTTTCTGCATCAGAATATGGTGAGGGACTATTCTTATCGCCGATAAAATCCTCAAGCTCTGTGTCCTCATCACCTACCGGCGTCTGAAGTGCTATGGGATCCTGTATTGCCCTGAATACCTCTTCAACCTTTCTTGTCGGAACTGTGAGTTTCTGAGCAATCTCATCATTGGTTGGTTCCCTGCCGAGTTGTTGGGTTAATTCCCTCGAAGCCTTTGTAACCCTGTTATAGAATTCCATCATGTGGACAGGGACCCTGATTGTCTTTGTCTGGTCTATGAGTGCTCTTGTTATAGCCTGCCTGATCCACCAGGTTGCATAGGTACTAAATTTAAAGCCCTTTTCATATTTGAATTTGTCAACAGCCTTCATCAGTCCTATGTTACCTTCCTGTATGAGATCAAGGAGAGGAAGTCCCCTGCCAACATAATTTTTTGCAATATTCACCACGAGCCTGAGATTACGGGTTATAAGTTCATTTTTTGCTGTTGAGATCAGTGTCTTGGCTTTTTGAATTCGGTTCCACATCGCCTTAAGATCATTCAGCTTGACACCAACTTCAGATTCGACCTTCTTATAGATCTTTTCTGTTTCTTTTGCTACTACTGCTAATGCCTCAAGTTTTTTTGTATCGGTACGTTTTTTCTTCTCATTGATTGTTTTCTTGAGCTCTTTCAGGGAGCCATATCTCACCATTTTTTTATCTGCAGCTTCAACCTCTTCCATATACATTTCGAGAAGTCCCACGCATTTCAAAAGGGCTTCATCAGATCTTTCCTCTGGATTTAACTCCTCCTCGTCGCCGTTTAAACTGGCTTCGATTTTTTTGTAAAGAGGTAAAGCAATAACAATCTCTTTTATAATCTCCTTCCCTGCTTCAAACTTTTTTGCAAGTTCTGTCTCCTCATCCTTTGTAAGGATAGAAATATCTCCCATTGAATAGAAATATGCCTGTACAAGGTCCTCTGTCTTTTCGTACTCCTCTAATTCCTCTTCTATTTCTTCTTCAGGTAAGAGAGCTTCTTCATGATCTACAACCTTAACTCCCATATCTTGGAGGATATCCATCAGGTCTTCTAATTCATCAGGGGAGAAAAATTCTGAGGGAAGGGCTTCATTTATTTCGTCATATGTTAAAACTCCACGTCTCTTTCCTATGTCAATAATCTCTTCAAAAATATCCTTTTCTCTCATCTAAGCCTCTCAAACATATGAATAAACGAAAGGGGCTTGCGCCCCTTTTTTAAAAATGTACTCTCTGTAATTCTTTGACAACAGTTTAGAAAGATAAGGGTCAAGCCGCACGGTCTATTAGTACTGGTCAGCTCAATGTATTACTACACTTACACCTCCAGCCTATCAATGTGGTGGTCTACCACTGACCTTTAGGGGGATTGCTCCCCGGGAGACCTTATCTTGGGGTGGGCTTCACGCTTAGATGCCTTCAGCGTTTATCCCTTCCAGACATAGCTACCCGGCATTGCCATTGGCATGACAACCGGAACACAAGAGGTCTGTCCATCCCGGTCCTCTCGTACTAAGGACAGCTCCCCTCAAGTCTCCTCCGGCCACAGCAGATAGGGACCGAACTGTCTCACGACGTTCTGAACCCAACTCTCGTACCGCTTTAATGGGCGAACAGCCCAACCCTTGGGACCTTCTTCAGCCCCAGGATGCGATGAGTCGACATCGAGGTGCCAAACCGGGCCGTCGATATGAACTCTTGGGCCCGATAAGCCTGTTATCCCCGGCGTACCTTTTATCCGTTGAGCGATGGCCTTTCCACACAGAACCACCGGATCACTAAGCCCTGGTTTCCCACCTGCTCGGCTTGTAGGCCTCACAGTCAAGCCTCCTTATGTCTTTGCACTCAACAGCTGGTTTCCGTCCAGCCTGAGGAGACCTTTGGACGCCTCCGTTACTCTTTAGGAGGCGACCGCCCCAGTCAAACTGCCTACCAGACACTGTCCCTTAGCTTGATAAAAGCTACAGGTTAGAGCCCCAGTAATTAAAGGGTGGTATTTCAAGGTTGGCTCCATGAAAACTAACGTCTCCACTTCATCGCCTCCCACCTATCCTACACATCAATCACCAAAACTCAATGCCAAGTTACAGTAAAGGTGCACGGGGTCTTTCCGTCTAGCTGCGGCTAACCGGCGTCTTCACCGGTATCTCAAGTTCGCCGAGCCCCTCGCCGAGACAGCGCCCAGATCGTTACGCCATTCATGCGGGTCGGAACTTACCCGACAAGGAATTTCGCTACCTTAGGACCGTTATAGTTACGGCCGCCGTTTAC
>JAGUWT010000038.1 GCA_020062205.1 Thermodesulfovibrionales bacterium | reverse complement strand
ATTTTTAAAATCATATAGCTTCTGCGTTCATCTGTGTCCAATTTATTTTTCGGGTTAACCACAGTCCTCTAATATCTTCTTGCTCCAGTTTTTTGCCTTGGAAAGAATTTCTGATTCATCAGCGGTCAGAAGTTCTCCGTCATTCACAACCAGCTTTCCATCCACCATTACCATTTCTATATCAGATGGTCTCATCGAATAAACTATGTGGGAGTAGATATTGTATATCGGCGTCAGATGAGGTTTTTTGAGATTGACGATAATGAGGTCAGCAGCCTTTCCCTTCTCAAGACTTCCGGTGACTTCACCGAGACCTAAAACCTCTGCTCCCCATCTCGTTGCCATCAGGAGGGCTGTCTGGGCATTGAGGGCAGTTGGATCTCCTGATACAGCTTTATGAAGCTTGGCTGCTGTAGACATTTCGCTCAGGATATTCAAATCATTATTACTTGCAGCACCATCTGTTCCAAATGTCACCTTCACTCCTGCATTTAACATTTTGACTACAGGTGCAATACCTGAAGCGAGTTTAAGGTTACTCTCGATGCAGTGAGAAACGCCAACCCCTCTTTGAGCAAGTATCTGAATCTCATGATCTGTTAGCCAGACACAATGGGCAGCGAGTACCTTTTTATCGAGAAAGCCGAGGCTGTCAAGATATTCCACAGGTGTCATATGATATTTATTTGTAATCTCCTCAACTTCCCATCTCGTTTCGGAAAGATGTATGTGGATAGGGATATCATATGTATCAGCAACATGCCTCGCCCTCTTTAATGTTTCAGGACCACATGTATAGAGTGCATGAGGGGCAATACAGGGGGTTATCAGGCTGTCTCCCTTCCAGCCCTTTATAAAAGACTCTGCATTTGCAAAGTATTCATCTATGGTACCGGCAGATTTTGACGGGAAATCCAGGATACCAACGCCTAACACAGCCCTCATGCCCATTCTTTTTGTAGCTTTACCTGCAGCATCACCATAAAAGTACATGTCATTATAGGCTGTAACTCCACCCTTGAGCATCTCGAGGCAGGCAAGTCCAACTGAATCAGAGATGAAGTCTGGACCCAGCCATTTATTCTCTGCCGGCCATATATGATTTTCGAGCCATTCTTTTAAAGGCAGGTCATCAGCCATCCCTCTGAAGTAGACCATTGCTGCATGGGTATGGGTATTCATTAATCCCGGGAATACAACACTCTCTTCTCTCCTGAGAATGGAATCTGATGTATATTTGTTCAAAATCTCTTTTGAGGTTCCGACTTCGAGGATATTAGTGCCTTTGACAGCAACAGCTCCATCATGAATTACCGTAAGCCTGTCATCCATAGGCAGGACGTAGTCGGCTTGAATGATATAATCAACCTTTTGCATAGTCTATTTTAAATTTATTTTACTTCGGGGACAGTCCCGATTCTACGACTCCACTTCGTTTCGTCCGTAAATCTGGGACGGTCCCCAAGACTGGCCTAAGACAGGCAGGGCATGGTATTTGAGCGGATTCTTTTGCCGATAGTCAAATAAATATATATACAAAAGTAAAGAGGCAAAAGCCCTCGGAGTCCCGCACTATAACATGGTGCGGGACAAGAATGAGTGAAAATACTATGCCCTGTCTGAATTTCATAATGAAAAATCTTACGCCATTTCAATGAGCTTTTCAGCTATCTGAACTGCATTCAAAGCAGCTCCCTTCCTCAGATTGTCAGCAACTATCCACATATTAATGCCATTTTCTATCGTTTCATCCTCCCTTATTCTTCCAACATACGTCTCATCCTTTCCAGCTACATCTATAGCAATAGGATAGATATTTTTGTCAGGGGCATCATATACAACGATACCAGGTGCTTCTGATAGTATGGCTCTTACTTCGTTGGCGGTAAGTTTTTTTTCTGTTTCTATATTCAGGCTCTCGGAATGGCATCTGAATACCGGTACCCGAACTGTTGTTGCTGTTACCCTTATCGAGTTGTCGCCCATTATCTTCTTTGTCTCATTTACCATCTTCATCTCTTCCTTTGTATAGCCATTTTCAAGGAACTTATCTATATGAGGGAGGACATTAAATGCTATCTGGTAGGGGTAGACATTACATTTGACTCCTCTGAAATTAAGCAGATCAGTTGTCTGCTGCAAGAGTTCATCTATGGCCTTCTGTCCTGTCCCAGAGACAGACTGAAAGGTTGTTACAACAACCCTCTTTATCCTTGCTGCATCATGTATTGGTTTTAATACAACGACCATCTGTATTGTTGAACAGTTCGGGTTTGCAATGATACCCTTATGCCATTTCAAGTCATGCGGATTAACCTCAGGGACAACGAGCGGAGTCTCTGGATCCATTCTCCACTGGCTCGAATTGTCAACAACAACACAGCCTGCCCTAACTGCTACTGGTGCCCATATCTTTGACCTCTCTGCACCTGCTGAGAAGAGGGCAATATCAATATCTCCAAAGGAATTTTCCTTCAGGGATTCAACTGAAATCTTCTTATTTCTGAACTCCGTCTGTTTCCCTTCAGAACGCTCTGATGCAAAAAGCCTGAGCTTGTCCACCGGAAAGTTTCTTTCCTCAAGGGTTTTCACCATCTCATTACCAACCGCCCCTGTTGCTCCTACAACAGCAACGACATATTTTTCTTTTTTCTTAAGCATTTCTCAAACCCTTCCTTCTGCTAAAATCTTCACCTGAAAATACTCCTGATTTTTCTGTCATTTCGGCT
>JAGUWT010000112.1 GCA_020062205.1 Thermodesulfovibrionales bacterium | reverse complement strand
TTTGATATTTGACATTAATGAGCATTACTTGATTCCATATTTCTGCAGTCTGTGCCGGAATGACCTGAAAGATAGGTTGAGAAGCCTTGCAGCCTCTGTCTTGACACCATTCGCCTTTTTGAGTGCCTTGAGAAGATATTTCTTTTCGATATCCTCGATAAGAGTATCAATCTGAATACCTTCTTCAGTAAGGTCATGAATCTCTTTGAGTTCATCTGCATATTCAGTTATCTCAGGTGGCAGTTCTGCTGGTGTTATATGTTCTTTGTCTGTAAGAAGAGAAACCCGTTCAATAACATTTTCAAGCTCCCTGACATTCCCCTTCCATGGATGATCCATCAATATCCTCATTGCCTCTGGAGTAATCTTTTTGGGATGGTCAGATGTCTTTCTGAGAAAATGGTTCACGAGCAAAGGGATATCCTCCTTTCTTTCTCTGAGAGGAGGGACATGTAAAGGGACGACATTCAATCTATAATACAGGTCATCCCTGAACCTGCCCGATGCTATCTCATCTTTTATATCCTTATTTGTAGCTGATATAACCCTTACATCAACCTTGATATCAGTCGTCCCACCAACACGCCTGAATATCCCGTTTTCAAGAACCCTCAGAAGCTTTGCCTGAAGATTCATTGGCATCTCACAGATCTCATCAAGAAAAATACTTCCAGCATCTGCTATTTCAAATAAACCCTGTTTGTTGTATAGTGCACCGGTAAATGAACCCTTCATGTGTCCAAAGAGTTCTGATTCAAGTAATCCTTCAGGGAATGTCGCGCAGTTTATGGTGACAAAATTCCTTTCCTTTCTATGACTGAGGTTATGGAGGGCTGTCGCAAAGAGTTCTTTCCCTGAACCACTCTCGCCCATTATCAAAACGTTCGAGTTGCTCTGTGCGATCCTCGGAATAAGTTTAAATAATTCCTGCATCTTCTGACTTTGACCGATGATATTTTCGAGTGTATATGATGTCCTTACCTTCTCCCTTAAGAGCGTGACCTCTTGACTTAACTTCTTTTTCTCAATTGCCTTTCTTACAATTAATCTGATTTCGTCTATCTTGAAGGGTTTATGAATGTAGTCATAGGCACCTAACTTCATTGCTTCAATCGCTGACTCTGTTGTGCCAAATGCAGTTATCATGATCACAATGGTATCCGGGGATATCTCCTTTACTTTTTTCAGGATTTCAAAGCCGTCAGCCATTGGCATCTTGATGTCTGTTATGACAAGATCAAATATATCTTTCGTAATGTATGAGAGTCCTTCAAGACCATCGGATGCCGATATTACCTCGTAGTTTTCTCCCTCAAGGAGAATCTTGAGAACCTCCCGCATACTCTTTTCATCTTCTACGATAAGTATCTTTCCTTTACTCTTTTGCATATGCACTCGGTAATATGACCTTAAATGTTGTTCCAATCTCAGGGTCGCTCTCCACCTGGATATTGCCGGCATGTTCTTCCACTATCCTGTAAGCTATGGGGAGTCCGAGACCGGTGCCATTCTCCTTGGTAGTGAAAAAAGGATAAAAGATCCTTTCCATATCATGTTTGTCAATGCCGACTCCTGAATCCTTGAACAGTATTTCTACAGCACTGCCGGTATTCTTTGTATTGACTATGAGTTCGCCTCCTTCAGGCATTGCCTCTATTGCATTTATCCCGAGATTCCAGAATACCTGCCGCATCTTCTGGGGATCTGCATTGACCTCGAGTCTGCCAGTATATTCTGTACGTATTGAAATATTGCCTTTATTCTGTTCAGCGTGTTTCAGGAGTTCTACTGTCTCATCAATAATGCTGTGGAGGTCAAACCGTTCAAAGGTTGGCGGGGTAGGCCTTGAATAGGTAAGGAAATCAGTTATGATGCGGTTAAGCCGTTCCATCTCTTTCAGGGCGATATCCATCAGTTTATCCTTCTGGGGTTGGGGCATTGTATCCTCTTTCAGCATCTCTATAGACCCCTTTAAAGAGGCAAGGGGATTTCTGATCTCATGGGCAATATTTGATGAAAGCTCTCCTATTGCTGCCCATTTCTCTCTCTTTTTCATTTCTGATTCAAGCCTCTTGATCTCTGTAAGGTCCTGGAATATCCCTATATAGCCTGTATTATTTCCACTTAAGTCCCTGAGTGGAGAGATATTAAACCCAATTACCTTCTGTGCGCCATTAACACTGATGAGTTCCTCCCTTCGACCATTCACAAAAGGAAACGGAAAGAATGACAGGACATTATCTATCCTCATGCCTATAACAGCATCCCTATTGATACCTGTTATCCTTTCAGCGGAACGATTGAAGATTAAGATATTCCCCTGTATATCTGTGGTAAACAGACCACTTGGCAGACTTTCTATGACCTCCTTGTTGAAAAAATCGAGGTCTCGCAAATCCGTATCCTTCTCCTCAAGTCTTTTTGCTGTCTTTTCAAGCCGCGATGAGAGATAACCACTGAGATATGCCACAAGATAAAAGGAGGTTATATGCACAAATATATTATATAGGTAAGCCTTTTCACCCATTATACTCTCGACAGAGAGAGGCAAAAACCTGTAAAACTGAAGGGTCACCAGTGTCCCATAGAGGATGCTGCTGAGTGTTGCTATGATGTATCCTGCCCTTTTATGTAATACGATACTTGACGAGATAACTGTCAAAATCAGAGTAAATGAAAACCAGCTATCAATGCCACCTGAGATATAAATAAGGATAGTTTCAAAAATCACATCCAGCACTAATTGGGTATATGCAAATGCAACGAGATTCTTAATCCTTTCGAATAACAGCGAATACATAATCGTAAGGCCGTAGAGAGAGATAATGAGATAGAAGAGTGCATGTGGATAAGGAAATTTTTCGTATCCTGCCTTAAATAAGAATGATGAACCGAGGAGAAGGGTAACAAAGACGGCCCTGAAAGCTATCAGGGCTTTGATCTTTATTTTTAAAGAATCTGTATTCTCTGACATATCTTTTTTATTTTAGGTTCATAACCAAAAAGTTGCAACAAGGAAAAAGGGTCATGCGGTATATAGGCAGGGGTCAAGGATTCAAGTGTTCAAGTGTTTTTTTACTGGAATCCTTGACTCCTCGACCCCTTGAATCCTATTTTATAAGTGTAATCAGTTTAAATATTGGAAGATACATGGAAACAACGATAAAACCGATAGTTGTTCCAAGAAAAACCATAAGTATCGGCTCAATCATTGCGGTAAGGTTTGACACTGCTGCGTCAACTTCATCATCATAGAAATCGGCAATTTTGCTGAGCATTGAATCAAGCGCACCGGTAGATTCACCGACTGCTATCATATGCGAGACCATCGGAGGGAATACCTTCGCCTTTGTAATAGGCTCTGCGAGCGTCTTTCCACCGACTACTTCAGCTCTCACTTCCATAATCGCCTTTTCATGGACCTTATTGCCGGATGTCTTCGCTGTTATTTCAAGACCATCTAAAATTGGCACGCCACTGCTGACGAGTGTTCCAAGTGTCCTTGTGAATTTTGCAACAGCAACCTTATTGAGAAGTACACCAACGATAGGAAGCTTGAGTAATATCGAATCTGTTATCATTTTTCCTTTTTCTGTCCTACGGAACTGAATGATAAAAATGATAGTGGCAATAATTGTACCAAGGACTATAAGTCCACCAATTCCTGCAAGAAAATTGCTGATTGTAATTATTATCCTTGTGGGAATCGGAAGGGTTCCACCGAGGGTGGAAAACATCCTTGAAAAAGTTGGGATAACAAAGACCATGATGATAGCAATGACCATGATGGCAACAGTGATGACAACAGAAGGATAAACCATTGCCCCTTTAACCTTTTTCTTCAGCTTCATTGACTTTTCAATATACGCTGCTAACCTGTTCAGTATCGTATCGAGGATACCTCCAGCCTCACCAGCAGCAACCATATTTGCATACAATTCAGTAAATACCCTGGGGTGTTTTTTGAGGGCATCTGCATATGTTGATCCTGACTCAACATCTGTCTTGACCTGTACCAATACCCTGCCTAATGCCTTGTTTTCAACCTGTGTGGAGAGTATATCAAGTGCCTGTACAAGAGGAAGTCCTGCGTCGATCATGGTAGCAAACTGCCTTGTAAATACTACGATATCCTTATCCTTTATCCTGCCTCCAAGGCCGAATATACGCTTCTTCTTCGCCTTCTCACCGATAGCGGTAGGAACAATATTTCTCCTCCTGAGTTCTGTAATGACCTCATCTTTTGTGCCTGCAGTGATTTCTCCTGATTCAACAGTACCTCTTAGTGTCTTACCAGACCATTCAAATACTGTAGCCATTGTTTATCCCCTTCTCATACCAGGGGTAGCTCCGATACTCTTCTGGATCATTGAAATTAACTCATCAGGCATATACGATCTCCCGATCGCATCCTCATATGATATGAGCCCTTTAGAATAAAGCTCATTGAGTGACTGGTTCATAGTCTGCATTCCGAATTTTGTCTGACCTGTCTGCATCATTGAATACATCTGATGCACCTTATCCTCCCTTATCAGATTTCTTATAGCTGGATTTGGTATTAACAGCTCTACTGCAATAACCCTTCCATGCCCGGATTTCTTAGCGATGAGCTGTTGAGCAAGAATACCTTCAAGGACAAAAGAGAGCTGAACCCTTATCTGTTCCTGCTGATAAGGTGGGAATACATCAATGATACGGTTTATTGTCTGCACAGCAGAATTTGTATGCAATGTAGCAAGGGTTAAATGACCTGTCTCTGAGACAGTCAGGGCTGCCTCTATTGTCTCGAGGTCACGCATCTCACCGATAAGCACGACATCAGGATCCTGCCTCAAGATATATCTCAGGGCAGTTTTAAATGAACTGGTATCAGCATTCACCTCTCTCTGGTTTATCAAGCATTTCTTATGTTGATGAAGATATTCTATGGGATCTTCCACGGTTATGATGTGGTCACTTCTCTCTGAGTTTATCTTGTCGATCATTGCAGCGAGTGTTGTAGATTTACCACTTCCTGTTGGTCCGGTAACAAGGATTAGACCACGCGGTTTTTTTACAAGCTCATACATAACCTCTGGTAAACCGAGATCTTTAAAACTCCTAATTTCGAACGGTATTGTCCTGAATGCTCCGGCTACCGCTCCTCTCTGCATAAAGATATTTGCCCTGAATCTGCTCAACCCCTTAACGCCAAAGGAGAGGTCAAGCTCATTATTTTCCTCAAATTTGTGTTTTTGTGCTTCGGTCAGTATACTGTAGCAAAGCGCCTTTGTATCTGCCGGGGTCAGGTGTGGATGATCGATAGGCATAAGTTTTCCATCAATCCTTAGCCTTGGCGGAGTTCCTGTTGTGATATGTAAATCCGAGGCGCCTCTTTCTATCATGATGTTCAATAAATCATAAAGGGTAGCCATGTTTAACTCCGCCTCCTTAATCTCCGAATGTAACCCTTAATACCTCTTCAACAGAGGTAATACCATCTTTCACCTTTGTAAGCCCGCTCATTCGAAGGGTCTTCATGCCAAGTCTTGCTGCGTTTTTCTTTATCTCATCAGCGGATGCACCTTCGAGAACTAATTCCTTGATCTCAGGCCTGAGCGTCATAATCTCATACAATGCAATCCTTCCTTTATATCCTGAACCATTGCACGTTGGGCACCCTCTGCCTTTATAACATTTTATTGTCTTTGCCTCTTCTTCTGAAAACCCTAAATTTACAAGGGCATTCACAGGAATCTTTTCCTCTTCTTTGCATTCTAAACATACCTTCCTTGCTAATCTCTGGGCCATAATAAGAATGACGGATGTAGACACAAGAAAGGGTTCGATACCCATGTTTAACAATCTGCTTATGCTACTCGGTGCATCATTCGTATGCAGTGTACTTAATACAAGATGGCCGGTCAATGCTGCCTTGACAGCTATCTCAGCTGTCTCAAAATCACGAATCTCTCCGACCATGATAACATCAGGATCCTGCCTTAAGAAAGCCCTCAAGGCAGAAGCAAAGGTAAGGCCAATGTCCTCTTTCACATGAACCTGATTTATTCCTAAAAAGTTATACTCAACAGGATCTTCAGCAGTCATGATGTTAATGCCTGGCTTATTCAGGTAATTCAATGCAGAATAAAGGGTTGTTGTTTTACCACTTCCTGTAGGGCCGGTAACGAGAATCATGCCATAAGGCTTATCCAGTGCATCCATGAACTCCTGAAGTGCAGCTTCTTCAAATCCAAGCTTTCTAAGGTCTACCTGCAGGTTTGCCTTATCGAGGATCCTTAAAACAGTCTTCTCACCAAACAGACATGGCACAGTAGAGACACGAAAATCTATATCTCTCTTTTTGCCGAGTTTGAGCTTGATCCTTCCATCCTGTGGTAATCTTCTCTCTGCGATATCAAGTTTCGCCATTATCTTGAGTCTCGATGTAATGGCAGCCCTTATTTTTAACGGCAGGTTCATAACCGTATACATCGTACCATCAATCCGCTGTCTTACCCTGTAAGAGTTCTCGTATGGTTCCATATGGATATCGCTTGCACCTGCCTTTATTGCTGATACAAGGATGCCATTCACCAGTTTCACTATAGGCGGGGCAATCTCCCTTAAAACCTCTGCATCTGTTTTTTCATCAATGACTTCGACACCATCAAGGGCTTTGCCCACTAATTTGTCAAAATCATCAGCTTCCACCATAAAGCTTTCCCCAAGAGATATATCCATCTCTTCGATATCCTCACTTAAATCAGAAATGGTAAAATCCTTTGACTGAAGCACCTGAGAAGCAGCTTTCGTTGCTATAAGGGAATCACCACGTCCCTTATAATTTGTTGATATCGCATTCAGAATTGAGGATTCACTCGATACAACAACCTCAACATTGTATCCTGTCATAAACTTTACATCATCTATAGCGAATACATTGGAAGGATCAGCCATTGCAATCGTCAGGGTAGCACCAACCCTCGCAACAGGCATGATCAGATATTTCATAGCCATATCAACAGGGATAAGCTTTAAGACAGAAGGATCGATCTTATAATCATCGAGGTTAATGGTGGGGATACCGTATTGCTTACTAAGGAA
This sequence comes from Thermodesulfovibrionales bacterium, assembly GCA_020062205.1. Classification (GTDB taxonomy): domain Bacteria; phylum Nitrospirota; class Thermodesulfovibrionia; order Thermodesulfovibrionales; family SM23-35; genus VGWY01. The sequence continues at coordinate 6,381 of JAGUWT010000112.1, read as the reverse complement.
TGTGGCAAGCTTTTCTTCTGTTATGTAACCTAATTTCACAAGGTTTGTCCCCAGCCTCCCGCCATCTATCCTCTGAAGATTCATGGCTTCCTTCAACTGTTCCTCTGAGATAATTTTAGAGGCTAAGAGGAGTTGACCCAATTTTGCAAGCATGTATTTAACATATATGAAAACATAATGAATGTCAACTTGAAGTCCTTATTTTTTCACAGTATTTTGCCCCGTTACTCCCTGTGGTCACCATCTCCTCCTGAATCCATTTATGTTCCAAATCCAGAGATAAACAGGGCTGACTTGAACGACTTTCGACCCTGAACTTGATTCGGGGTTAAGAACCGTCGGAAAATATCGTAGGAAGTGAAAGCTGGATTTGGGTATTGAATACATAGGGATGGACAAACGAAAATATGGTAAGATAGAACTGATTGAGGGTAAACAGCTTTTAAGGAATGACCATGAACAGACAAAGGGACATCCCTTCATCGATCGATAGAGAGAGAGCTGAAAGGTTAAGAGAGATTCTTGATGCCCTCCATGAAATAAATAAAACCATACCTGTTATTGTCGAAGGCAAAAAGGATGTATCTGCCCTCAGGAAGCTTGGGCTTGTTGGTGAGATTATTACCCTTCACAGGGGTAATAACATATACGATTTTTGCGCAGATATTGCTGAGAGATTTCACAAAGTTATCATCCTGCTCGACTGGGATGATAAGGGAGAACGCCTTCACAATACCCTATCCAGACATCTTACAGGACATTGGGAAGAATTTCGTTCATTCAGAGGGATTTTAAAGATACTCTGTCAGAAGGAAATTAAGGATGTAGAAGGAATCCCAAAGCTCCTGAAAAACCTTGAAGGATATGAAGTCACTCGGCTGTAAGGGAGAAGACCTTGCAATAACATTTCTCAAGGCAAAGGGGTATACAATCATTGCAAGAAATTACAAAACCCCTATCGGCGAGATTGATATTATTGCAAAAGATGGCAGAACGATCGTATTTATTGAAGTGAAGACAAGGAGAAGCAATTCCTTCGGTCTTCCATTTGAGTCAGTAACCAAAAGAAAAAGGCAAAAACTACAAAAATTAGCCTTGCTCTTTCTGAAGAAGCAAGAGGTAGAATTTCCGGTTCGGTTTGATGTTGTAAGTATTGTTTATACGGATAACGGGAAGAAAGAGATTGAACACATACCTGATGCTTTCGAAATGTGAAATGTATGCTGCCTGACTTCTTCCGTATTATTTTTTCTCAGGTTTTTCTTCTTTCAATTTTTTTATACCTTCGTAATCAACAAATTCGAGCACAGCCATTGGTGAGGAATCTTTCACTCTATCTCTTGTCTGTACAATTCTCAGGTAACCGCCATTCCTTCCGGAAAATCTTGGTGCTATTTCACTGAAGAGTTTTGCGATAGCAGTCCTGTTGGGGAGATATGACAAGGCAAGCCGTTTTGCATGGAGATCCCCTCTGATGCCGAGGGTTATCATCCTTTCAGCAATCCTCCGTACCTCCTTTGCCTTTGCAACGGTAGTCTCTATTCTTTGATGTTCAAAGAGTGAAGCGACCAGATTCCTTAAAAGTGCTTTTCTCTGGTTCGCAGGCCTTCCAAATAATTTACCATCAACTTTGTGTCGCATCGTGCTCAACCCCTCCACTTCGTGAAATCATTTCCTTGTTCAGGGCATTCAGGTCGATTCTCATTCCAAGACGTAACCCCATGGAGTGGAGTATTTCTTTTAACTCATTCAGGGATTTGCGTCCAAAATTTTTGGTTTTGAGCATCTCCTGTTCCGTCTTCTGGACAAGGTCAGCAATAGTTTTTATATTTGCATTCTTCAGACAGTTATATGATCGTACTGAAAGCTCCAGTTCTTCGACACTTTTGAGAAGATTGTTGTTAAATACAGGGTTTACATCAGCCATCTCCATTGCACCGTGTTGTTCTTCAGAAACAATCTCTCCTTCCTCTTCTTCACATGAGAATATGAATAAATCTAAGTGTTCAATAATGATAGAAGCAGCCTGAGAGACAGCATTTTCAGGCGTTATGCTTCCGTCAGTCCATATCTCCATGACCAGTCTGTCAAAATCTGTAGCCCTTCCTACCCTTGTTTTTTCTATAATGAAGTTGACCTTTTTTATAGGGGTAAAAACAGAATCAACAGCTATCATGCCGACAGGAAGGTCCTCCTCTTTGTTCAGTTCAGCAGGCATGTATCCTTTCCCCTTTTTGATATACATCTCACACTCAAAGAAAGCATCCTTATCTAAGGTTGCGATAATCTGTTCCGGGTTAAGTACATCAAATGAAGCATCTCCCTGGATATCGCCACCAGTCACATTTCCTGGTACCTTCACCCTGATTGTAGCAATCTTCCTGCCATCTGAATACAACTTGAACCTTAATTTCTTTATGTTCAGGAGGATATCAATAACATCTTCCTTGACACCATCTATGGTAGAGAATTCATGGAGTGCACCTGGTATCTTGACTGCTGTAACTGCTGTTCCTTCTATAGATGAAAGCAGAATCCTCCGCAGCGCATTCCCTATGGTAATACCAAAACCGCGCTCTAAAGGCTCAGCTATAAGTTTACCGTATGTATTTGTCATGGTCTCTTCATCAAACCTGATCTTCTCAGGTAGCTGAAAACCTCTTTTCTTTAAGTCCATAAGGCCTCCTCTGCCCCTTAAAATTAAAAATAAGAAATGGGAGTTCTTATTTTGAATAAAGTTCTATGATAAGCTGTTCTTGAACAGGAAGTTGTATTTCCTCTCTTGAAGGTATATGCAAAACCTTACCCCGCATGTTTGCACTGTCAAGCTCAATCCATGGGGGTATTCCTCTATGCTCAGCTTTTGATAAGCTATCTACTATTTCTGGAATATCCCTGCTTGACTCCTTTACCTCAACGATATCGCCTCCCTTAACAGTATACGAAGGGATATTCACTTTTTTACCGTTTACAAGGAAATGGCCATGGCTGACAAATTGTCTCGCCTTACGCCTGTCTGCGGCGAAACCCATCCGATATACAATATTATCGAGACGAGTCTCGAGGAGCTGAAGAAGCACCTCTCCTGTAATGCCTTTCCTTCTGTCAGCTTCATAAAAATATCTTCTAAACTGTCTCTCGAGAATTCCATATATGTGTCTGACCTTTTGCTTCTCTCTGAGTTGGACCCCGTAATCTGATAACTTTCTATATCCCTGTCCATGTTGTCCTGGAGGATATTTCCTTCTCTCTACCGCGCATTTGTCGGTATAACACCTATCACCCTTCAGCAACAGTTTCTCTCCTTCTCTGCGACAAACTCTACATAACGCTTCTGTATACCGAGCCATTTATACCCTCCTTCTCTTGGGAGGCCTGCATCCATTGTGAGGAACAGGGGTTACATCTTTAATAAGATTAATTTCCATGCCTGCTGCCTGGAGTGCCCGTATTGCAGATTCCCTCCCGGCTCCAGGACCCTTTATGAAAACGTCAACCTGTTTCATGCCAACATCCATTGCTTTTTTTGCTGCTGCCGCTGCTGCCATCTGTGCGGCATAAGGAGTCCCTTTCCTCGAACCTTTAAAACCCAGATTACCCGCACTTGACCATGTAACAACATCTCCGTTCGGGTCGGTTATCGTTACAATCGTATTGTTAAAGGTAGCCTGAATATGAGCTGCTCCGTAAGCAATATTCTTTCTTTCTTTCTTAATGCCTTTCTTCCGTTGAGCCATTCAATTACGCCTCTTTCTTTTTCCCAATGACTGATTTTCTGGGCCCCCTGCGGGTTCTCGCATTGGTTTTTGTTCTCTGACCTCTTACAGGAAGTCCTAAACGATGTCTCAGTCCTCTGTAACTGCCAATATCCATAAGTCTTTTGATCCCCATAGATATGTCACGCCTGAGATCACCCTCGACCCTGTAATCCCTGTCTATCACTGTCCTTATTTTGACTATCTCTTCATCGGTAAGGTCCTTTACCCTCGTATTCGGATTGATCTTCGTTTCAGATAAAATATCTTTCGAAAGTGATCTACCGACACCAAATATTCTCGTCAGACCAATCTCTACGCGCTCATTCTTTGGTAAATCGACTCCTGCAATTCTCGCCATCTTACCTCCATATCATTTCGTAGTCATTCATTCGGAGATTTTCTCTTTTACTCATAACTCCAGACTCAAGACTCATAACTGTTTTTACCCTTGCCTCTGTTTATGTTTTGGGTTATCACATATAACCCTTAAAACTCCTTTTCTCTTTACAAGTTTACATTTCGAACATACTGGTTTCACTGACGAACGAACTTTCATATCCACCCCTCTTTAATTAGATTAAGGCTAAGGTCAATAATAAAGATTAAGAATCCTTTCTCAGCCTTAACCTCAAACTTTATTTAAATCTATAGGTTATCCTTCCCTTCGTAAGATCATACGGGGAAAGTTCAACGGTAACTTTATCGCCTGGTAAAATCTTTATAAAATGCATCCTCATCTTTCCGGATACATAAGCAAGGACAACTTGACCACTCTCAAGTTCAACCCTAAACATTGCATTCGGCAGGGTCTCCAACACTGTTCCCTGTACCTCTATATTATCCTCTTTTGGCATCAAATTAATATTATAATTATTTCAATGTATTTTAGTCAAGTTAGTCAAGATTTTTGGTTCATCTGACGTAACAAGTATCGTATGTTCAAAATGGGCAGATGGTTTCCCATCTACGGTCACAACTGTCCATCCATCATCAAGAATCTGGACATCATAACTACCTGCATTGACCATTGTCTCTATTGCTAAGGTCATGCCTTCCCGTAATCGTGGGCCCCGTCCAGGAGGCCCAAAATTGGGAATCTGCGGATCCTCGTGCAAATCCCTTCCTATGCCATGACCTACAAACGACCTTACTACGGAAAACCCATTTGACTCAACATGTTTCTGAATAGAATGTGAAATATCAGAAACCCTGTTGATTGCCTTTGCATTCTCTATCCCAATGTATAGGGCTTCTTCCGTTATCCTGAGTAACCTTTCTAACTCCGCCTCTATCTCCCCCACAGGGCATGTGAGGGCACCATCCCCATAATACCCATCCTTATATACACCAAGGTCTATTCCCAGAATATCACCTTCCTTTAAAGCTCTGTCCGATGGGATACCATGGATAACCTCATTATTAACTGATGCACAGATACTCGCAGGATATCCTCTGTATCCCTTGAATGCAGGTATTGCATCCTTCTCTCTGATATAGACATCAGCAAAAGTATCTATTTCCTTGGTGGTGATACCTGGTCCCACCATCTTCTTGACATCATCGAGTGTCATTGCCACAATTCTGCATGCCACTTCTATTTTTTTTACCTCTTCCGGAGACTTCAAAATAATCATTTATCCCATAATTGTGCATTTTTAATTTTGTATTTTGAATGAATCTTATCCTCTCCTTCCCTTAATCCTTCCCTTTTTCATAAACCCTTCATATGAACGAGTAACTAAATGTGATTCTATCTGGGAAACGGTGTCAAGTGATACACCAACTGCTATGAGAAGAGATGTGCCTCCAAAATAAAAGGGCACATGAAATCTTTGTATGAGGATCTCAGGGATAATGCATACGATTGCAAGATAAAACCCGCCGACAAATGTCAGCCGAGAAAGCACCCTATATATGTATTCTGAGGTTTTCTGCCCGGGTCTGATACCTGGTATGTATCCACCGTATTTTTTGAGATTGTCAGCAATATCTACAGGATTAAAGATAATAGCCGTATAGAAATATGCAAAGAAAAAGATCATCCCAACATAGAGAATGGTATACAGCACAGTCCCTGGAGAAAACTGTTTTGCTATTGCCTGAACCCATGGTACTGCTATGAAACCTGCTACGGTTGCAGGGAACATGATGATTGAGGATGCAAAGATGGGAGGAATGACTCCAGAGGTATTTATTTTGAGCGGCAGGTGCGTAGACTGGCCACCATACACCTTACGGCCCACGACTCTCTTTGCATACTGTACGGGAATCTTCCTCTGTCCTCTCTCCATATAAATGATTACACCGACAACAGCCATCATCATTCCAATAAGAAAAACAACAAAAAATATAGAGAGTTCGCCTGCCTGTACCAACCGAACAGAACTTATTATAGCATTCGGAAGTCTCGCTACAATTCCTGCAAATATGATGAGTGATATACCGTTCCCTATACCTCTCTCCGTAATCTGCTCTCCGAGCCACATTAAAAAGACTGTCCCTGATGTTAGAGTTATCATCGTCGTTAATCTGAATGCCCATCCCGGGTTCTGTACGAATGCACCTCCTGCCATACCCTCGAGGCCTGCTGCAATGCCAAAAGACTGAATTGCGCTGATGACAA
>JAGUWT010000161.1 GCA_020062205.1 Thermodesulfovibrionales bacterium | reverse complement strand
TCGGTGATGTTCTTGAATTGGCCTATGGTAAGGCTTTAAAAGAGGATGTCAGACAGCCGGGTAAAATCCCTGTATACGGTTCCAACGGTCAAGTGGGCTGGCATAATGAAAAACTGGTAGATGGTCCCGGCATTGTCGTTGGCAGGAAGGGGAATCCAGGTATTGTCACATGGGTGCCGACTGATTTTTATCCCATTGATACGACATTCTATGTTGTTCCAAAAGAGATGATTAAAAGCATGAATTATCTTTTTCATACCCTCAAACTGCAAGACCTTGCTTCCCTTGGGGCGGATTCCGCAGTCCCCGGCTTAAACCGTAATATGGCTTACATGAGTAAATTGATTGTCCCGCCGGAGCACTTGATTTCTGCCTTTGACAAACAGGTTAAGCCGTTAGCATATGCGGTTCATCATAACAACGAGCAATCCTTTACCCTCGTAACTATCCGCGATGCCTTACTGCCGAAGCTGTTGTCGGGGGAGATAAGGGTGAAGGATGTGAAGAGGTTTGTGGAGGGGGTTTATGACAGAACATAATACAGAACGACCGAAAGTTCGCAATTTTAGTATAGCGTTTGAGCAGATGTGTAACTTCGTCGCCATTACTAAAACGCGTAATTACAATGACACACTGCAACAACTAATTCTTCAGTGTTTTGTTATTTTACCTGACGAGCGTTTCTACGATGCGCACCAGATAAAAGAAACAATTGATACTCTTTTCGGTCTTCAAATACCTGAATATCAGATCCAATCCAGAGTGGACACACTAAAAGATAAAGGCCTTATTCAACAACCCATTAATACTAATTACACGCTTCAAGCTGAAGTCAGAAATGCACTTCAGAAACAAGTTGATGAAGCTATTACACTTGAAGAAAAGGTGAAATATGAATGGTTAGCTGAACTTATTAATATTGCACCTGACTTGCCAGCAGAACAAGCTTGGAAGGCGCTTAAAGGATATCTTGCAAGAGCATTCCGACGCCATGGAATACAGACAGCAGCTCTATTAGATCCTTCAATTGATGTTGCTCCTGAATATTCTGAAAGCCTTACTTTTCTTCTTATTGATGTACTTAATGATACCTTTTGATGTACTTAATGATACCTTCCCGAAAGAGCAACATGTAATTGCTAAAAAAATCATTTCTGATTTTCTTGCATCAGTAGGAAAACATCCTGACCGATCCACATATATTGGTCAACTTGCAGATGGGGCATTTAATTATTTCTCTCTGACAGTAGCACCAGATATAGCAAACAAGTTCCGAGAAAAGCTAAGTCCTCTTACCCTTTTTCTTGATACCAATTTCTTATTTGGCATTCTCAATTTACATGTTAGTCCTCATATAGCTGTATCAAATGAACTCTTGAAAGCCATTGGGAAACATAAGCTCCCATTTAAACTTAGATATCACCAAGCAACAGAGCGAGAAATGTTATCGACCATTGATTATTATAGTTTTATACTTCGGGAAAAACATTGGTCTCAGGCACTTAGTAGAGCTGCTGTGAAATCAATAAATATCTCTGGTATAGAGTTGAAATATCATCAGCTAAATGCAGAAACTGGCATTGATGTCGAAACTTTCTTGAAACCATATGAACATATAGACATACTTCTAAAGGATAAAGATATTTCAATTTATCAAAAAGAAAAAGATCGTACGAATGAAATAACTGACCTTATACTTGAGTATCAGGAATTCTTAGTAAGTAGAAATAACCCAAAACCATATGAAGCTCTTGCACATGATATAAAACTCTTAGATACTGTGCGTAGAATGCGATCAAATGCAAAATCTTCACTTGAAGCAGGAGCTCTGCTGATAACATGTGATTATTTATTTTATAAATTTGATTGGGAAAATAGCCGAAAATCTGGGGGCAAAGCTTGTACTGTACTTCCGAATATGTTTTGGCAGGTTTTACGCCCATACGTTCCTACAGATTTTGATTTTGACCGATCTTTTGCTGAGACCTTTGCTATTCCAGAATTCCGTACCATTAGCAGTGGGGCAGCTAAAGCCTGCTCTAAGATGCTTAGTCTGCTTGCAGCGTACAAAGATATTCCTGAAGAAACTGCAGCTCGCTTACTATCAAATGATTTATTGATTGATCAACTTCGGACAGCTCAGGACGATAAACAATTTCAGGAATATGTCGAATCTGCTATTGCAAAAGATAATGCTCTGCTCTTAGAGGAAAAAGCTGCGTTAGTTAAACAGCTCGAAAAAGAGAGAGCTGAGAAAGAGGCTAAAGATGAAGCTATAGAAAAAGAGCGGATATTACATGAACAGCAAAGAGCCAAAGCTGAACAGATTTTAATAGAAAAAGAAAAAGAACTTAAGTCCACGGAAAAGCTCCTTGAGGAGGAAAAGAAATATAGGGAACGTTTAACCCATGAAATAACAGAAGAAAAAAGGGCAAAAGAAGAAGCTGAGACTCGTGTAATAAAAGAATCTTCTGATAAAGCGAGCATAGAAAAATCTGCGAATATTTATGTAATAATAGCAGCAAGTGCAGTTAGCCTTGTACTGATTGGAATTTTTGAAGTCCTTATACACACGATATCATGGCAGTGGTTACTTCAGCACCAAAATAGTTACGGTCTACAAGGAGCCTTTGATATCTTAATTGCCCTTACAACTTTTGGCATCTTTCGTCCGAAGTGGCGTAAATGGTGTTGGGGCGGTGGCTTATTTGCAATCTTATTAATTATATTACAATTACTGGGTGGCCCTAAAAAATGAAATAATATGTTGATTGATGCAATAGACATTGTTATAAGGAGCAATTGGTGGCAGAAATAAATCTCACACAGGCTGAAGCAGATGCGCTTATCGCAATGGAAAAGCAGCGGATTGATGATGCGCGCTGGGATTATCCTGGACTGGGCGGGTCAATATCAATCCCTCTCATCTCACAGGACAAGCGTGAAAACTTTCTTCTCGATGTGAGCCGGGGGAGGATTGATCTTCTGAAGGGCACCTATCAAAATCGCTCACGACAGGTTGTTGTACTCGTTCGCCTCGATTTTGGTGGACAGCCACACCGCAACCCTGACGACCATGAGATTCCGTCACCTCATCTGCACGTATATCGTGAGGGGTATGGTGATAAGTGGGCGATCCCTGTTCCCCCAGAGAGATTTCCTGATATATCAGACTTGTGGCAGCTTCTGCAGGATTTCATGAGGTTCTGTAATATTACCGAGCCTCCATTTATAGAGAAGGGGTTATTTTCATGATTGATGAAATACAGAAATTGTTGGATCAGTATTTGGCATGGCTGAGAGATAAAACAGCACTCCGCCAAGTGAAAGATTGGATAGAGATAACGACACCTTACTTGGACAGGCATAACGATTATCTCCAAATCTATGTTAAGCGCGAAAACAGCGGGTTCATTCTCACTGATGACGGATACACGATTGAAGACCTTAAACGATCCGGCTGCGAACTCGAAAGCAAGAAACGCAAGGAGCTTCTATATCTCACGTTGAACGGGTTCGGCGTCAAACTAAAGGGCAATGCGTTGACTGTTCATGCATCGCCCGAAAATTTCGCATTACGCAAGCACAATCTTGTACAGTCGATGTTGGCGGTAAATGATCTCTTCTATTTGGCTGTACCCATGGTGGCAAGCCTGTTTCTTGAAGATGTTACCTCATGGCTGGATTTGAGTGATGTGCGATATACGCCAAAGGTAAAATTCACGGGAAAAAGCGGCTATGACCATCTTTTCGACTTTGTTATTCCCGCATCGAAGAGGCAGCCAGAGCGAATTCTCCAGACAATAAACAGGCCGAGCCGTGACACTGCTCAGGCGGTTGCGTTTTCCTGGATTGACACAAGAGAAGTGAGACCGACAAACTCTCGCGCTTATGCCTTCCTCAACGATTCGGAACATGCTTTATCAGCATCCGTACTGGATGCATTAAAAAACTATGATGTCAACCCTGTGCTTTGGAGTAAACGCGAAGAAGTCAGAGAGGAATTGGCGGCGTAATCAGAGCGACAGGCTATAAGTAGATAACGAGGAGGTTATCTTGTGCGTTTCTGTTTTTGTTTTGCTTTACGAATGGCGCCAAGCTCTTTGAGTCTTGCCATGTCTTTTTTTGAGGGGCGGATTCCTTCAACTGCTGATGAAGAAATTACAGAGCGAAGTATTAGTTCTTCGCGTAATAAAGGGTCTTTTAAATATGGGTTGGTCTCTTTTAACGACTTCCTTTTCATGATTTATTATACAACAGGGAGCAAAAGAACATGAAGAACCAGGAACCAAACCCTACTCTGATCGGCCCTCACGGCGGATACCGTAACCTAAAGTCCTATCAGGCTGCGGAGATAGTTTATGATGCCACAGTGGTATTCTGTGA
>JAGUWT010000147.1 GCA_020062205.1 Thermodesulfovibrionales bacterium | reverse complement strand
TTCATCTTCATCTTCATCTTCATCTTGTTTCTCCTGCTCTACCAGTTCTTCCTCTTCAAAGTTAGTGGTTTCCTGACTGTCTACAACTTTGACTCCTATATCATGGAGAGGATCCAAAAGGTCTTCTAATTCATCGTTGCAAAGAGAGCCTGGCAGGAATGCATCATTTATTTCACTATAGGTGAGCATTCCACGCATCTTGCCTGAATCTATAATCTCTGTAAAAATATCATCTTCTCTCATTGTATTCGGTACCTCTGTCCGCATATAACTTATTCCCCTTCTTGTTCTTTAGCGGTTTTTAATGATTCAATCATTTCATATATATCTGTGTGATACCGGTTTTGCATAGGACACACATACCGTCTTTTTGGTATGTCTTTATGCCGCATACTTTACATTTATTTGATTTATATGATTTTGCAGCAGGAGCCTCTGCTTTAGTCTTTACCTTTTGAGAAGTTTCAATACCTGAAATTTCTACTATTTCTGTTGCCATTATAAAATCCCTCCTCCTGATATACCACTCACAACCTTAAAAATTTCTTCAAAATCTCTCGACTTATCAAAAAAGAAATCTGCACCAGCCTCCATACATTTTTTCCGGTACTGGGAATGCGAGTAATTTGTCAGTATTATGATTACCGGTACCTCATTTTTTTTCTTGATTTTTTTCAGCACATCGATACCGCTTCCTCCTGGCATCCTAATGTCAAGAATTACCACATCCGGCTCAAATTCATGGATGCTGTTTATTGCATCTTGAACGTTTTCTGCCTCTCCTATCATCTCAATTCTTTCTACTAAATCAGAAAGCATAGCTATAATCCTTTTTCGAATTTCACTTGAGTCATCAGCAATAAAAACTTTCATCCTACTTCACCTTTCTGAAACGAAATATGATCAATCACTATTTTCTCAATTTCTTAGCAATATAAACCCGGAGTTCGCACTGACAAAAAAAGACACCTCCGAATTGTAGCGAGAATTTGCATGCCAAAGGATCATTCATCAAACAGGCAACAAAGGATTCTAATCCAATATCTCTCGCCTTGCAGAGATTCTTAAAACCAGAGGTATAACACGAAAATTCTTTTGGGCATTGCAGTCCGTCGATCATTTCTTCTATATGTTTTTGAATAGCACTTTCCATATTATCCTTCTTTTGTACACTTCATAAATACAGCTTGTTTCATTAAATGATCACCTATTAAATATTGACTATTGATTTTCTCTGAGCCACGCCTTTTTGTGTACCTATGATTTACTTTATCAAAGTGGAAATGATAAAAATATCAGTGATTGTCTATTTTTTTGGTCGGATTTGATGACTTTTTTTTGTAGGCGTTGTCCTACATAAGGCAGACATATGAAAAAGAAATGATGAAGACTTTGAAGGATTACTAAATAAAAGTGAGATTGAATCAGTCAAACATATTGTGCTTAATAGCATAGTGTATCAATTCCGCATTTGTTTTCATTTTCATCTTTTCCAGAATGCGGGATCGATAGGTGCTAATAGTCTTGACGCTCAAAAAAAGTTCCTCAGCAATTTGTGTTGTCGTCTTTCCTGCTGCGATCATACGATACACTTCAAATTCACGATCCGAGAGCGTATCATGAAGCGGCTTTTCAGCAGTGGGCTCCACATCGTCAGCTAATCTCTCGGCAATGGACGAAGTGATATATTTTCTCCCTCCTGATATTCTTCGTATTGCTGTTATTAACTCTTCTGACGCACTTTCTTTGGTAAGATATCCAGAAGCACCGGCCTTTATAACCCGGACTGCATACTGCTCTTCAGGATACATGCTCAAAACAAGAACAGGGAGTTTTGGCTTTTCAATTTTCAGTCGTTTCAAGACTTCAAGTCCCGGTGTTCCAGGCATTGCAATGTCCAGCAAAACCATATCGTACTCATTATTCCACACTTTCTCAAAGACTTCCTGTCCATTACTTGCTTCATCGGCAACATTAAAATCAGGACATCCTGCGAGGATGCGTCTCAGTCCTTCACGAAACAGGGGATGATCATCTGCAATGAGAATTCTTATCATCAACTTTCTTGAATATTCTTAGCCGGGATTTTCACGGTCACGGTTGTTCCTTTACCGGGAAGACCTTTAACGTTGCTATCTCCGCCAAAAATTATAGCACGTTCTCTAATCCCGATGAGACCAAATGATTTCGGATGAGTAAGCTCTTCTTCTGTAATTCCTCTGCCGTTGTCTTGAACCTTCAGTTCTATCTGCCCGTCCTTCTGCTTTAAGCTTATGCTGACTTCTGTCGCCTCTGCATGTCGGGCAATATTCGTCAGGGTCTCCTGAAAGATACGGAAAAGAGCAGTATTACGATCTCTATCAAATGTGACATCCTTGGGATCTATTATTATCTTACATGTGATGCCTGTTCGTTTCTGAAATTCTCCTAACTGCCACTCAATAGCTGCCGATAGACCCAAGTCATCTAAGAGTCCAGGTCTTAAGTCAGTGGAAATCCTTTTAACCGTCTGGATCGTTTTATCAATCAGTCTTGACATCGCATCTGTTTTTTCAAGAATTGATGTTTGATCCTCAGGAAACATCTTTCGGAACAAGGACAAGTCCATCTTTAATATAGTCAATGCCTGTCCAAGTTCATCGTGAATTTCACGAGCTATATTGGTTCTTTCCATCTCTGTTACCTTCTGCATATATGCTGTCAGATTTCGCAACTGTTCTTCATTTTTCTTTATTACCTCCGCAGCCCGCTTGCGCTCGGTGATGTCGCGAATATTACATTGAACCAATCTTGCCCTGTCAACCATATATATATCCGTATCAATATATTGCCCGGCCTTGGTTTTTACCGGAACATCATCGTAATAAATAATGCCGCTCTTGTCCAATGTTTGCATTATCTTTTGAAAATCACCCATATCAAGCGAGACACCGATATTCTGAAGCTTTTTTCCGATGCACTCCTCTTTGGAATAGCCCAACATCTCCCTCGCGGCTGGATTAGCATGGGTTATCTTCCCTTCGTGTTTTTCGAGAAGCAATATCCCGTCGTTTGCAGTCTCAAAAAGACGTCTGTAGCGCTCTTCAGACTCTGTTAACAAGTCTTCCAGTCGCCTACGCTCGGTAATGTCCTCGATGGCAAG
>JAGUWT010000092.1 GCA_020062205.1 Thermodesulfovibrionales bacterium | reverse complement strand
TGGCGGAGGGGGTGAGATTCGAACTCACGGTAGAGTTACCCCTACAACGATTTTCAAGACCGTCGCCTTCAACCGCTCGGCCACCCCTCCGGTGAAATCAGTGAATAGTAGACAGTTAATAGTGAACAGTAACTAATCTAAACGCATTAAATAATATGTCATGCTGAACTTGTTTCAGCATCTAAAACCAATGCATTATGAGACCCTGAAACGAGTTCAGGGTGACAAAATGTAAAAATAAAAAATGCGTTAATATTAATAAAACAATATTATAACAGAAACACAATTTGACTTTTTCAACTGAATTCTTTTAAAGTTTTTAAAACCCGATTGCGCAAGGGTTATTGCAAATCCCTTGTAGCCGCAGGCTTTAACCTGCGTTTTAAATTTGAATTAATAGTTGTTTGAATCCACGCAAACTAAAGTTTGCGGCTACTCCCTTGTGTAATTCGGATTAAAATTATAAAGAATAGAGGTAATTATGAGAGATTCGGCTTTACAGTTAATCCTGCAGGCAGGGTATATTGTCAAAGGTGTTTTACTGATCCTCCTCTTTTTTTCGGTTGTCTCATGGGCAATCATATTCTTTAAACAGAGATATTTTTCGCGGTCAAGCAAGGAGACTGCCCAGTTCTTGGAAGCATATCGGTCAGTTAAAGGGCCTGAGGAACTATATCAGGCAACAAAGAATTTCACCATCAGTCCTGTTGCGAATGTCTTCAGGGCAGTTTATTCAGATGAAGCCCATAAGCACAGGACCGATACGAAAAGACTGCTGAGGAGATACGAAGCGCTTGAATCATCAAAACTCGAAAAATATCTGAACTTTCTTGCGACCACTGGTTCAACAACACCATTTATTGGATTATTCGGGACAGTATGGGGCATCATGAATTCCTTCAGGGGTATCGGCGTAACTGGTTCAGCATCGCTTGCTGTTGTAGCCCCGGGCATAGCAGAGGCCTTGATCGCAACTGCCGCAGGTCTTGCTGCTGCCATCCCGGCAGTCATTGCATACAACTACTATCTGAGCATGGCTCGGAGGATGATTATCGAGATGGAGGATTTTTCAGAAGAGCTCCTCTACTTTTTTACAAAGAACGAAAAACTTGATTAGCCACAGAGAACACAGAGTGCACAGAGAAAAAATTAAAGTAATTTCCAATGCATAGATAAAACATGAGATCAAATAGAAACAGGAGTGTCCTTTCAGAAATAAATGTTACACCATTTGTTGATGTCATGCTTGTCCTCCTTGTCATCTTCATGATCACAGCCCCTCTTCTTCAGCAGGGCATAGATGTGAATCTCCCGAAAGCGAAAGGAAAAAACCTTTTGCCAGAGGAGAGGATAACATTGGTCATAAAGAAAGACGGGACAATATATATGAATGAAAATCCAGTTTCTGTTCCGGAGATGCGACGTAAACTTGAGGCGATAAGCAATCTGAATCCAAATGTATTTCTCAGGGCTGATAAAGATGTGCCCTATGGATTTGTGGTTGAAGTCATGGGCGAGATAAAGGGGGCAGGCATAGAAAAGCTTGGCATGATTACCGAGCCTAAGATCAGCCTGAAATGAGTGGACCAAGTCTCCAGAAAACAACCGCCTTATCATTTGTCCTCCATCTTATAGCATTTTTGATAGCCATCCTGGTATTAAAACAGTCTCATTATCCTCTCACACCAGCTCCATACATAGTCAACCTTGTCAGTCCTGAGATACTGCAAGAAGCTGATACAGGTTCAGGTACAGAAATATCGAAAACGGTAACGGATTCAGTTGTTCATGAGAAAGTTGTCGAACATGATATACATAAAAAAAGAGAACGGCCCAATGAGAGAATTGCTGTCATAGCAGCTAAGAAGCAGGTGGAACGAATAATAAGGGTGCGATCAATAATCACTTTAAAAGCGGTTGGGAAAGAACACAAAGACCATTCTGAGACCATTTCCCGTGATACCGGGAAAGGCACGGCATTAGATGATTATTATGCAAAAATAAGAAGAGAGATATGGCAGCAATGGATTTTCCCCACAATAGATCAAAAGAATCTCGAAGCAATCATATCCATGAAAATAATGAAGGATGGTTCAGTGATTATACAAAAGATAGAGAAAAGTTCAGGTAATCCAATTTTTGACAGGTCAGCAATTCGGGCACTCACAAAGGCAGGCCCACTGTCACCACCACCCCATGAGATGGAAATAGGAGTAAGGTTCAATCCATGAAAAAAATAGTAACAAGGAACAAGTTGCAAGTTACAAGTGAAAACAGAACCCTGTTACTCGTTACTCGTTACTCGTTACTGTTTGTTTTCTTGCTGTTTGCTATTTACTGTTCACTTTTCACTTTTAATCCCCCCTCACCCCCCTTTAGTAAAGGGGGGATGGGGGGATTTGTCGCTGAGGCAAAGGTCTATATTGACATCAATTCACCTGCTTTCAAGAAACTCCCTATAGCAATACAGGAGTTTTCTGGACCTTCGGGCAGAGAAATATCAGACATTATTAAAGATGACCTCGAATTTACAGGGCTTTTTGAACAGATAGACAGGAATGCTTATGTAGAAGCCCCTTCCCAGCCATTTAACCCGAAGAACTGGATTCCTCTCAGAGCAGAGGCAGTTGTGAAGGGTTCTGTGAAGGAAGATAACTATTTTGTTCTGACAGTGGCACTGTATGATGTATTTGAAGATAAAGAGATATTTAAAAAAGAATATACAACAGAGAAAAAACGTATCAGGTCGCTTGCACATGGTATTGCAAATGATCTTTATCAAGTGCTTGCAGGTGAAAAAGGCATCTTCAATTCACGGATACTATTTATAACAGATGAAGAAGGCGGAAGAAGTATACACATTATGGACTGGGATGGAAATAATGATATGAGAACAGGGGTAAAAGCGAACCTCATCCTCTGTCCTCGCTTGTCACGCAATGGTAAAAAACTCATCTATTCAGCCGAAAAAAGTAGACAATGGAGCATCTATATGGTAGACTTTACTGAAATGACTGAGAGAAAAGTCTTTTCCTCTAAGGGCACAAATATGGCAGGGGATTTTTTACCAGAGACAGATGATTTTATCTTCTCTTCATCAAAGGATGGAAATCCTGATCTTTATATTCTGAACCAAAAAGAGAAGAATGTAATAAAATTGACCTCATCGTACAGCATCGAGGTGTCACCTGCTGTCTCTCCAGATGGTAAACATATTGCATTTGTATCAGACAGAGGTGGAAACCCGCAGATTTATGTGATGCGCAGAGATGGTTCTGATATGAGGAGGACGACCTTTGAAGGCTCGTATAATACTTCTCCATCATGGTCTCCGAAGGGTGACAGGATCGTATTTTCAGGGAGACGTGGAGCACGAAATCAAATATTCATAGTCAATCCTGATAGCTCAGGACTGACACAGCTTACGACTGAGGGAAATAATGAAGACCCCTCATTCTCTCCCGACGGCAGATTCATCACCTTTACTTCTGACAGAGATGGAGTGAAGGGTATATATATCATGAGGGCAAATGGAGAATCGCAGAGGAGAATGACTCCAAAGAATCTGAGGGCATTCAGCCCCAGATGGTCTCCGAATTGACAAAAGGATAAGGGGATGTTGCATTCTCTCTTCTATCAGTTTTGAAAAAACCT
>JAGUWT010000202.1 GCA_020062205.1 Thermodesulfovibrionales bacterium | reverse complement strand
GCACCAGCACCAGCACCAGCACCAGAGAAGCCAGCTGAAGCACCGGCCCCAGCACCAGCTCCAGCCAAGTAGATTGTTGGAATTTCAGGGATGGGGAATGCCCATCCCTGAAATTGATTTTTGAGCAAAAAGCTGGTATTATTTTAACAATTTAGGTAGTTGTATTTTTGTAAAAGAGTGGGTTTCCCACTCTTTTGTTTTCATGGGAATTTATGAATAACATAAAAAACAGGGTTTTAAAATGTGCTCAGCAAGTTGGGGATGAGCAGCGGATAGAACTATTTGACATAGAGCTCTTAGGAAGAGGCAGGTTGTTGCTCAGAGTTACCATTGACAAGGATGAAGGTATTACGATAGATGACTGTGAAAGGTTCAGCAGGAGCTTAGAGGCTCTTCTTGATGTTGAGAATGTTATCCATGGACCGTATACATTGGAGGTTTCATCGCCGGGGATAGATAGACCATTGAGGAACATCAAGGATTTTGAGAAAAATAGAGGTAAGCTCATACGCATTGTCACTGTTGAAGAAATAGAAGACAGGAATTTTTTTATAGGGCGAATTATCGGGCTTCATGATAGCAATATCAGGGTATTCGTCGATGACAGAGAGATTGAGATACCTTTTGAAAAGATATCAAATGCAAGGATAGAGGTAGAGTTCAAATGACGAAAGAACTCTGTTATGTGGTAGACCAGATAAGCAGAGAGAAGGGTATATCGAGGGAAATTTTACTTGAGGCCCTGCGGTCTGCACTCCTTTCTGCCACGAGAAAAAAGTTTGGTGGCAGAACAAACGTTGATCTCATCATAGATCCGAAGACCTGCAACATCAGTATTTTTGAAACAAAAAAGATTGTCTCAAAAGTATCAAACAGGGACGAAGAAATATCTCCCGAAGACGCCGGGAAGATGTTCCCTGATACGAAGGAAGGAGATTCCGTCAATCTACCCTTAGATCTTCATGATTTCAGCAGGATTGCGGCACAGACAGCAAAACAGGTTATCTTTCAAAAGGTGAGGGAAGCAGAAAGAGAAGTGATCTATAATGAGTTCAAGAATAAAGTGGGACAGGTCGTCAGCGGTATCGTTATGAGAAAGGAGAAAGGGGTTTATTTTCTTAATATAGGGAAAACAGAGGCAATGCTTCCGATACGAGAGACCCTTCCGAATGAGAACCTGAAACGGGGTGATACAGTCAGGACATTTATTGAAGATGTGCGAATTTCAACGAAAGGCCCGGTGATTATCCTATCGAGGACCAATCCACAATTTGTTGCTGCTTTATTCAAGATGGAGGTTCCTGAAATTCATGAAGGACTTGTCGTCATTAAAGATGTAGTAAGAGAACCAGGTGAGAAGACTAAACTGACAGTATATTCAAAGAATACGGCGATTGACCCTGTAGGTGCTTGTGTTGGGATGAAGGGCACAAGGGTACAATCAATCGTTCGTGAACTCAGAGGAGAAAGAATAGATATCATTCCATGGTCAGATGACCCAAGGCTCCTCATTGCGCGTGCATTGAGTCCTGCAACAATTGACAGGATAGGGATTAATGAGGAGGATAAAACAGCCATGGTGGTTGTTGTTGACAGCCAGCTTTCACTGGCAATAGGGAAGAAGGGACAAAATGTGAGACTTGCGATGAAGATTACAGGCTGGGACATTGATATATTAAGCGAGACTGAGTACTCAAAGATGCGAATGGAAGAGGCAGAAGGGACATTCTCTCCCCCATCTGCTGATGGATAAAGACCTCTCAGATCTTCAGATACAGTATACAAAAGGGGTAGGACCGCAGAGGTCCAGGCTTTTGAATCGCCTTGGTATCAGGACGGTTAGAGATGCCCTGTATTACCTCCCTCATAGATACGAAGACAGAAGCAATCTCAGAAAGATCAGCAACCTCCAATACAATAATGTAGAGACCATCGCTGGAAGGGTTGTCGCTGCAGAAGTTGTAAGACTTCCTAAAAGAAAGATGACGATTTTCGAGCTTATCGTGAATGACGGCAGTGGTTTTATAAGAGGGAAATGGTTCAACCAGCCTTTCATGCAAAAAAATTTTAAAGTCGGGCAGCAGGTTGTACTCTGCGGAACTGTGAAAATAAATTCTTACCATGGCGGAATAGAAATGGATAACCCGGAGCATGAGATCATCAGTGATGATGATTCATTCATTCATACAAATAGGGTTGTGCCTGTTTATCGGGTAACCAGTGGTCTGAGTGTAAGACAGATACGGTCGATCATGTTCAATATCCTGAATACCTGCATCCAGGATGTGCACGATCCTATGCCAGTGGAAATTCTGAAAAGGAATAACCTTCCTATCTTATCTGAAAGCCTCTCGCAGGTTCACTTCCCTGATGCAGGTGTAGATTTAGGACTTTTCAACAGGGGAGTAAGTAATTTTCACAAAAGGCTTTCTTTTGATGAGCTTTTCCTGTTCGAGCTTGGGCTTGCTATAATGAAAAGGGGAACTGCACTCGACAAAGGGATCGCATTTCATCCTGAGAGCACGCTTTTAAAAAGGCTTATCAGGACGCTTCCATTCAGGTTAACAATGGCACAGGAAAGGGTATTCAGCGATATCCTCAAGGATATGAAATTGCCTCACCCGATGAACAGACTCATGCAGGGCGATGTGGGATGTGGAAAGACTATCGTTGCACTAATGGCTATGACAGTGGCAGCCGAAAATGGATATCAATCAGCCTTGATGGCACCTACAGAAATCCTTGCAGAACAGCACTATATTAATATCCACAGGATGATAGAAGACATGGGGTTGAAGATATGTTTGTTGACCGGAAGCACAAAAGAGAGGCCTTTGCGTGAGATCGCTTCTGGTGAGATTGATATCATTGTCGGGACACACGCACTTATTCAGGAAGGAGTTACATTCAAAAATCTCGGTCTTGTCATAATAGACGAACAACACAAGTTCGGTGTTATGCAGAGGGCCTTGCTCAGGAAAAAGGCGCTGAACCCCGATGTCCTTGTCATGACAGCAACGCCAATACCACGCACACTTTCTCTTACACTCTATGGAGATCTGGATTACTCTGTCATTGATGAACTTCCGCCTGAAAGGAGACCTGTGGAAACCATGTTATTCAATGCACAGCAGAAGGACAAGATATACAGGCTTATCAGAGAAGAGGTACATAAGGGACGGCAGGTGTATGTTGTATATCCTCTCATAGAGGAATCTGAGAAGGTTGACCTCAGGTCTGCGATACAAGGCAAGAATGCCTTTGAGAAGGTTTTCCCTGAATTCAGTGTGGGGCTGATTCACGGAAGGATGAAACCACAGGGAAGAGAAGAGTTAATGACATCTTTCAAAAATGGGGTGATAGACATACTGGTCAGCACAACTGTTATAGAAGTGGGTGTGGATGTACCAAATGCAACACTTATGCTTATAATACATGCTGAGAGGTTTGGACTGTCACAGCTTCATCAGCTCAGGGGCAGAGTAGGAAGGGGTGCACATAAGTCATACTGTATACTGCTTGCCTATGAACCCTATGGTGATGATGCACGGAAAAGGCTTGATATCATGATCAGGAGTAATGACGGCTTCAGGATTGCAGAGGAAGACCTGGATATAAGAGGTCCGGGAGAGTTTTTTGGAACACGCCAGTCAGGTCTGCCTGATCTCAGGATAGCAAATATTGTCAGGGATGCACACCTTCTCAATATGGCCAGGGGGGAGGCTTTCAGTCTCATTGATACAGACCCTGATGTGAGGAACTTCCCCCTCCTGAGAAAGTCACTTGAGACATTCTGGAAAGGGAGGGTTGAACTGTTCAAGACAGGGTGAGGGGGTATTATGTGGAGAAGATTGAAGGATAATCTTGATAATGGTATTGAAAAGATAAGATGGTTTTCATCCGTGCTTTCAGACAGACTGAAGATAGAGTATTCACTCATGAAATTGCTGTATCAGTCAGAGGAGATGGAAAGAAAAAAAGATGATCTCATGAAGAAAGTAGGGCAGCGTATGTTTGAGTTAAAAGAATATTCTGACAGATACATCCTGAAGGACAGGGTCATCGTGGAGGCATTTCACGAGATGGAAAAGCTCAATAGTGAGATAGATGAAACAAAAAAGAAGGCTTCGGAGATGAGTAAGATTGAGAGGTAATGCATAGCATAATTCCATATATCATTGTCTTTCTCTTTGGCTCTATTGTTGGTTCGTTCCTGAATGTCTGCATATACAGGATGCCGAGGAACTTATCAATAATCATACCCTCTTCGAGATGCCCTTCCTGTGACACTCCCATCAACCCGTGGGATAATATACCGATAATAAGCTATATATTTTTAGGTGGAAGGTGCAGGTTCTGTAAGGCAAGGATTTCCTTTCGGTATCCGCTTGTAGAGTTTTTAAATGCATTATTTTATATCGCAGTTTTATGGAGATTCGGGTTCGGATGGCATACCTTCGTGTATTTTATCTTTTGTTCTGCACTTATCGTTATAACCTTCATAGATTTAGATTTCCAGATAATACCTGACTGGATAACTTTGTCAGGCATCCCTATAGGACTTCTCACAGGTTCATTTCTCTTGCCCGATCCTTTTATGCGACATTCTCTTCTTGGATACAAAGCATCAATTATTGGTTTTTTGGCTGGAGGCGGGCTCTTTTACGCTGTCGCTGTTTTTAGCCGCGGTGGTATGGGAGGAGGAGATATTAAGATGATGGCGATGGTTGGCGCGGTGTTAGGCTGGAAAGCTGTACTGATAACAACGTTTCTCGGCAGCCTCATAGGGTCAATCTTTGGAATATTTCTCATGGTTTTGAAAGGGAAAGGGAGGAAGACAAAGATACCATTCGGTCCGTTTCTTGCCCTTGGTTCATTGATAACACTTTTTTATGGTCAAGAGCTGCTGTCATTGTATCTCGGGGGACAGATTATCCGGTGAACACAGAGATGTTGATGGTCTATTCATTTCTATTGCTTATTGCAGTTATCATCCTGTTTTATCTCATCAGGATATTTTCAAGATTTTATAGTGGTCAAAAGGGGTTGGAAAAGAAGGATGTGTCCCAGGTTGGTTTTGTCGTCGACACCTTTCATGAACTCGTCTCAAAACTCAAGGAGAAGGAGAAGGAACTTGAAGTCCTGCGTCAGAAAGCAGAAGACAAGGCATTGGCAATCGAGGGATATAATGAAAATATTCTGCAGAGTGTTCCGAGTGGCGTAATCAGTTTTAATGAGGAAATGAGGATTACAAAGGTCAATCAGTCTGCCGAGAAGATTCTCGAAATGAAAGGCGGGCAGATTATTGGG
>JAGUWT010000231.1 GCA_020062205.1 Thermodesulfovibrionales bacterium | reverse complement strand
CCTCTCTAATTCTTCTTTCTCATCATTCATATCTTTACTCCTTATCTTTATTTAGTATTTATGAAACATGTTCTAAATGAGATGAACACTCTCATCATTCAGTTCGCTAATGTTTCGGCTATCGCCGATGATTATGGTGGTTTTAAATTCCATGAGATTTTGTTAAATTTCCTTGTTTAAATCTTCCATTGGTTCAATGCCAAGGTCATTCAGCCATTCTATAACCTCCTCATGCATTCTTTTATCTTTGAAAGCAAACCATCTTTTTTCTTCTTCAGGATAATCCGAAATAACATTTTTAAATCTCCTGAAAGCACCTTTCCCGTCGAGGGCAATATTAAGTTTTTCTCTTAGAGGTCTATTTTTTACAGTATTTGTAAATTCAACCATAAGATTGTAGGCTTCGAATGAGGGCTTTCTTGGTATATCTACATAACGCCCGCTTTCATTACTGATGATACTTTCTGCTGTTTCAATCAACTCTTTTTCCCAATCTGGAAGGTCTCGCAATGCTTCTTCGTCATCTGATTCCAGTGCTGTCATTAATTCATTAGGAATGCTAACGATTGCACCTGTTTCTGTGTCAAAGAGAGTAATACCTTCAAATTCATCAGAGGTTTCCATTGTAAAAGCAATTTCATCAAGGTCTACTTTTAGTTTTTTCATGGCTTTTCCCTCTACGATTTAATATCCATAAACCTTTTCATATCTATTCTCCGTCCATTCCCATATAGAAACATCGTAATAATCAGAAGCATTTATCTCGCTGGGCTTATAGCCTAAATCATAGGCTATTTTTGAGAAGGCTTTTTTGGCTTCTTTAAATGAATTGAAAGGTCTAACCTTACTTGTCATACCTCTGTCTGCTACCACAACTAGGTACTTTGCATTACATGGTTGCCGGAGTTGAGAGATAAAAACATTTGTATTTTTAACAATTGATTTTTCATTTCTCCTTACCATTAAAGCCTCCCTTTTCAATTCATTTAATCAGTCGAAATTGTGCTACATCTATCACATTATCTATGTAAGTCAATTCGATTGTATCTTCTTTGAAATTTATATAAACATCTATAGTATTTTGCTTATATTTTGAAGGATCAGTTACGACCTTTTGAATTTCCTTTAAAGGAATAAATAAGATTCCATCTCTTGGTACCAAGAGATATCCGTCTCCTTTTTCCAAAGAATCCTTGAATACGTCACGGAAAGTAATCTGCCAATGCTTTGGATTATTCTTAGGTTTAGGACTGCCTGGTCTAATGAATGACAATTTCCCATTTATAATAGGCTCTTTGGCATGCCATTTATCAATCCTGTAGCCTTTCTTTTCTAAAAATTTTTTCAACTCATCTCGATGGATTTCTTCCTGTCCTAACTTTCCGAGAAGTTTAGTAATCAGATTTTTCTTCATAAGAAAATAATCAAATTCTTCTCTGAGGCCCTGGAACATTGACTTTTGCTGAGGATTATGTTTTTGTGGCTCTCCCTGGGCAACAACCGTATACCGATTAGTTTTGAATAAAGAAATAAGATATAGTTCTAATGATTTTCTAATAACGGAATCATTGAAATCAGACTGCGTTGCTGATCTGCCGTCATTGATAATAACAGCCCTATTCCACCCTTTAATCTTATCATCGGGTGAGGTCATGTGAGTTTTAATCCTGTTATATATATCCTTTGCCTCTCCTATATATATTTTTTTGCCGGTCGCATCAATCAAAATATAGACACCTGGATATTCGAGACTTCCCCATTCTTTTTTCAGAACTTCTAATGCGCGCAGCGTCTTTGGAATATCCCATGAACGGAGATGTCCTTTTATTGTCCTCGCTCTGATTATACCTTCCCCGTTTCTGGGGTCTTCATGGTATCCGAACTTATCTTCCATTGTTTTTCCCTCTTTTCGAATCTTTCTTTAGGGTAACTATTGTTTCTCGGAGTCTATAATTCCTTACCTGTCCGGAATGTCTGTTACGTGCTCTCTCAATTTTCTCTACAGTAAGGCCAAGCTCTGTACCAATTCGTGCTAATATCAAGTCTGTTGGCACATAGACATCTGCAATTAAACTGTCGCCGACAACGAGTATAAAACGACCATTTTGTTTCAGGGATTTCGTCACTGTTTTCATGACTTTGTACATATCATCAAAATATTTATGCACTATATGGGGCATATCATTTCGTCTATAATTACCCCTTCTTTCAATGTTCTCCGCAATGCTTATTTTTATTTCCTCGGTCCAATTATTTGTATATTTCGAGTTACTTTCTGTGAATATCTTAATAAGACCTTTTGAGACGTTATCACATACAACAAGACTGTCCTTTACCTTTTTTGCATCCTTTGTTTCTTTTGTAAAACCAAGCCATCCCATTTCGATCTTGTAGTTCATGACATAATCAAGGCCATTCATATATGGCGGTGAGGTGATAATCAGGTCAAACATATGTTCATGTTTGTATTCCATTGCATTGGCAAGCAGAACTTTGCTCTCTATGCCAATGACATTCTTATACTTGTTCTGAATAACTTCCAGATCATTACAAATATCTTTAATCTTTCGTTTCATGAGTATCCAGGGCGCATCGTCAGCAACCTTTTTATCTTTCCAGTATCCAAGACAGGGAGTTCTCTTAAGGTTGCTGCAATCAATTAGAATCGATGAGAATGCAAGCAGGATAAGATTTTTAACTTTAATTTGTTTTTTTGTATTTGTTAGGATAAAATCAATTCCACCTTTTAGGCACTCCAGATTTCTTAACACTCCTTTATTGAATTGATGATCCGATTTAAGAAAACTAGGGGCAGGACTTCTTAGGTCTTTAGGAATGGATGAAAATGTTTTAAACAGCAACTCAGGATCAACATCCCATGAATTTACCTTTGTGTCTGCAACAAATTGAATAAGTGGATTTAATTCAGTCCCTATTGATACATAGCCGTTCAATTTACTTTGAGCAAGAACTGTTCCGCATCCTGCAAACGGGTCGAGAATAACCGGTGATTCATAATCATCTCTGTATTGGTCAAGTATTGATTGCACAAATGCTGATGAAAAACCCTGAATATAAGGCGCCCACCTGTGAACATGTTCGCCAAAGTTTGATGTGAATTGTATCGGTTGTCTTCTTTCAACGATCTCAATCCCTAATGCCTTTAAATAAGGTATTGAGTCCACATCGCATGAACCGCCAAACTTAGGAGAAGAAAGAATATTTTTTCTCCTAATGTCTGTTCCGCCGTCATCTATAATTGGTATTTTTAGTTGCATAACTAATCAGTCTTTATTCTTGCATAAAGTAAATTTAGCATCCCTACAACATTACTAATAATTTTCGTTTGAGCTTTTCTGTAATCATGGCTATTTTCTGGTAACGGCTTAGAAATTAAACGGTGAAATATGTCCCCTACTTTTTGCATTTTCCGTTTTGCTTCTTTTATATCTCCATGTTCAACATCATGTCTCAAATAAAAATTTCTAATTGCTTTAATATCCCATATTGACTGAAGTTCATTATCAGTAAGCCAGTTCTTAACTTTCAGATTGTCACTGCCTGCCCCTTCATATAATAGAAAATAAAGATAATCGATAAATTCACCAAAAGTTGAAATGTTGTGAGCTATTAAATCTGGGAGGGCTGCTATTGCAGTCATCAATTTGTTAGAAGGTTTAAAAATGTATTCTTCCCCTAATGCCCCAGCCTTTTCGTTGCCTTTGATTATTAAATAACAACAACTTTTTGCAATCCTATAATAGTTATAGCTTGGAAGGCTATCTATGTTTTCAGGATTCTGAAAAACTTTTGGGTTGTGTCGCGCAAATGTCAATATTTCTTTCCTTTGAAAAGAATAAAGATTAAAAGTAGGTAAGCTCTCAAATAAGTCATGCGATTCCTCATCTTCAGTTTCAATCAAATCAGAAGCAGATATAACAAGATTAGTGCTTTCAATAGATTCAGACGATGCCAATTCAATGCTTGTATTTATGGCATCAATCTGCAAAGAATCATTAAGTCTTCTCTTAGCCAGATTATCTGATTTCATAATAAAAGCTTGAAGTTCAATTGAAGGGCGAAATACCATGGAGGACAAATAATCATTTGAGTTTATTGCGTTATTAATTACAGCGAAATTAATACGCATAGCTTCGGTAGCCTTTGTGATAGACGCAAGATGTTCAGAAAATGTTTGTTCTATTTCATAAGCTTTAAACATTTTATCGCTAAATTGCTTTATAAAATCGCATTTTGATTCAAGGTGTCGCATTTCAACTAATGAATTAAAAGCAGATGTTATTTCTTGGTACTTACCCCATGGATGATTTATTTGCTCTAATTGCTGTCGAGATTTCATTATAGAAATGTGTTCTTTAAGGTGTTCTAACATTTGAGATTCTTTTAAAAAGAGTTCATAGGCAGAATTAGTTGTTAGGGCTTTAATACTTTCAAAATCTCTCACAATGTTAGGCGACAGTTTCATCATTTGACTTTCCGATAGTTCTCTTATCTTTTGCTCTAAACTCAGACGTTCTTTTAATGCTAATTCAATCGTAGAACTAGTAGTTAAATTTCTGAAATATTCCAAATCCCTCTTAATGACATTGAATGAACTATAGAAATTATTTTTCATATAAATTCCACCATCCCCTCTCAAAATGCACAATATGGCTATCTTGTTTTTCCTTCCTCACCCCTGTAAAAGGCTCCTTATCCGCTTTCTGGTCAATAAATCTTCCTGTTTCTGTATCTCTTTTAGTAAAGCGGTCATTATGAGGGTTGTAAGCTTGCGAGTGATTTCTTACCGCACCTTGTCTGTAATGTCCCCATAAGGTGCATTTTTAGCTATAATTTAAATCCTCCTCTTTTCTTCAATTGATTCAATTGAACCATAAATTAAAGAATTTGTCAAGCAGAATTTTATTGTTAAACTTCGGGAAGAAGGATGTTTATTTGTGCGCCTGGGAAGGCTGTAAGATTAGTCTCTTTCTCTTTCCCCCATGCCCAATCAGGTATTATTGAAAGTTTAGCTGTCCCTGAGCGGATTGAGAGTTTGCCGTTCCACTGATAAACAAAACGCCTGACAGCAGCAAGGCCGTGTCCCCTTCCTCAAGTTCTCTAAAGCATCCTGTGCATCTCATGGAACACCTCGTTTAGAGAAGTTTACTTACTAACTGCTTAAAGTTCTTAATTTCTTCCCAACCATGATTTTTAACTGCAACCTCACCATCAAAATAGTAATAGACATTGCCATCTACCTTGTCATTATTCCCTTCACCGTAATAATCTTTGAGATATTTATGAATTTGATTCTTTAGACTTTTTTCATTCTTCGCATCAAAGGCTTTTTCAAAAATTTGTCCATATTCACCACAGACCAATTCAAAAGTTGTAGAACAGAGTTTTTCCCCTTTTGAAGTTATTACTTTTTTACCACGCATAGTAATAATCTATAGGTCTTATAAATCTTTCTGACACAAAAATAAAGACGGCTGATTTGCTACATGTTTAATTTTTATTTGCTTATTCTGTCCGCGAAACGTATTCCATATATCTTCATTTACATTGACTAACATTGTCTTATCTAATGATTTAATTTGAGTAACAATTTCATCATAGGTCATATCTCTGGCAACTTTATCTATGGTGAGTCTCATTAAGATATCTTTTGTATATGGACGTTTGGCGTCCAAGAAAGTTATTGAAGCAAGTAACCTTTGAATATGTCCGCTGTTGAGAATAGCCCATACAAAGACAGCTTCGGCAATGTTCTCGAAACCTATAAAGTAGCAGGTATCATCCAACATAAGGGGCTTGCCGTTTAGAGGCAAAATCAGAGAAAATGTTGAGCGCTTATATAGACCTGAGATTGCAACCTTGTACGGCTTAAATGAATATTCTCCAACCCCGAATATTGAAAATGGAGGCTTGTTTTTATAAATGCCGGATTTCCGCTGGTCAAAATAATGTTTGTTTTTTATTAAGTATTGATGAAGTTTTTGGAACTTATATTCTATATAAGCTGTGCTTTCGCCTATCATTCTCTGAGTCACGATTACAAATTTTCTGTGCTGCGTTATTACAGGAGAATTCAAATCGGAGCTTTTAATCAGACCGTAGATTAACTCGTCTTCTAAATCCAACTCCTTCCCAAATCCATTAAGATATTTGTGATTTGGCAGCATTTCCAATTCCATAACATTTGAGCAGTCATGTTTTATCCCCTGCCTCCATATATATTGAGAAACACCGTCATATTTTTTGTTCTTTCCGTAAGAAATCACATCTGAGACAAATTTGTCTCCAACCCAGCCGAATGTATTTTCAACAATATCGGGCGTGTCAAGCGATGAAACTTTGCAGTAAAGATTGGATTGATTATCATCTCTTTCAAAGCTGCATTTAAATAACGACGCCTCTACAGAAGCATCAAAATGTTCTTTGGCATTGATTTTCAGAGCAACCGCATTGTTAATGTTGTAGTTCATCTTCGGTAAATCATAGATTAAGTTCTTAATTATGGAATTCTTTGTCAGCATTGCAATATGTCCGTTACATTTTGAAAACAAATTAAGCATCATCAAAATGATGTATTCACAGATATCAAAATTCCCCTTGCCAGTAATTGCGTCAAGCCCGTTGAGCAATTTGAAGTTGCTTTTATCGGGGAGGTTCTTCGCATTTAAACTTCCCAGTTCAGAGTTGGTTACCCACGGCGGATTGCCTAATATCAAAACATTTTGTGCGCCGATAGATTTTTCAATCTCTCTAAAGTCAAAATCAAAAATATTCTCAAGATAGAGAAATATCTTCGGCTTGTTTAATCCCCCGTTTTGTATAAAATACTCAAGGATGCTGAATTTGGTCTGCCAATAGTACGGCTCGTAAATTTCGACTCCGTAGATTTCTTTTAATTTGTCAAAAGATTTAATGGCTGACAGTAAAAAAGAACCTTTGCCAAAAGTCGGCTCCACTATTACATCCGGCAATATATTTTCTCCAGTCAGATACGAACATATTGAGTCTGTTAATTCGTGAGGCGTCTGGAAATCTCCATATTCACGCCTGTCAGCTTCCTCAGAAACTACAAAACACGGTTCAAGGAGTTCCAGCACTATTAGAAAATCTTCCTGATTCCTGAAAAACGTATTAATGCCCGAAATATCGGCTAATAAATTATTAGCAATATGGAAATCGGATATATTGCCTAACCTTGTTTTAAGGTATTGAATTATATCAGGCTGTAAATGTCTTACTGCAGATTGCATTGCTATCAACTCCCCACTTTACCGATTATTTTAACTATTCCGTTAACTTCTTCATTTAAATCTACAATCCTCCCGTACTGCAGCCGCCATTGAAGTGCATTTGATATTGTCAAATAACCTTGATCAGGCGGATTTGAGGGTATCTCTTGTGCCAATTTATTCATAGTAATTTCATCAGCAGGCAGATTACGATCTGTTAAATAAGCGATAATATCCTCTGCATTCGCGTCATTTTCGAGCATCTGTCGGATCGCCTGTGTTAATTGATAGTCAGCAGTGCGATTCTTATAGATAAACGAACAACTTACAAAATTCAGTCTCGACACTTTCATGTTTGGGTCATCATTTTTCTCATAGACAAATATCAGCAAGTTGTAGCCGAGTCCATATATCTTTTGTCTTGCATTTCTGAAGGGGCATGATGATTGAGGTTGTTTAAAAGAAGTAACCTTAATATCTGTGTTTATATCTTCTGAAGGCATATCAATGCCACTGGCAGACGAACCGATTGTATAATCATATTTTGATAGAAGATAATCCAGAAATTTGTGTTTTATAAAAGTTCCAACAGCCTTACCGTCAGTTATTCCAAATAAAGCTGGGTTGTCAAATTTTGATTCAGCCTCACAAAAAGCCTTTGCTTCCTTTATTAAAATATCAATAGTCAATTTTTGCTTCATTCAAAAACTCCTTGTTGCGATACATTTAAATGAACATTCTCATCTTTAAGTTCCTCCATCCTTCTGCTGTCACCGATGATTATGGTAGTGTTAGGGTTCTTTGTGTTTATCATCTTGCACTCCAATTACCTTTTTCCATCAACTTTTGATCGTGCGATATAATTCACTGCATCTTCCATTAAAGTCATCTCTTGTTGTCTTTTCATAATTTCAATTATGTTCTTAGAAGATACTGCATCATTCCAAGACTCTAAAAGTTCACTCGTGGATAGTTCATCGATAAAACGAAAAATTGAAGCTAATAGATAATTCTTATCTTTTTCAAAGGCAATCCAACGTCTGCCGACATTTTCAGCCGCTGCTCCTGTTGTATTAGATCCTGCAA
Organism: Thermodesulfovibrionales bacterium; assembly: GCA_020062205.1. Taxonomy (GTDB): domain Bacteria; phylum Nitrospirota; class Thermodesulfovibrionia; order Thermodesulfovibrionales; family SM23-35; genus VGWY01. The sequence continues at coordinate 1,227 of JAGUWT010000231.1, read as the reverse complement.
AGATGTCAAGAATAATATCACTGGGTTCTGTCAGAAGGCGATTAGGCATTATTTAAATTCTCCTTATAGTTTTTAGTTTCCCCATTTACCTTCTAGATTTCGCCGATGATTATGGTGGGGTTAGATTTTGCAATACTCAATTATCAGAACACCGTCCTTTTTTAGGTTTATCCATTTATAAACTACACAACCATCCGCACAAAGATGCAACTTGATCCGCATTGGTCAAATTGGCAGCATTGCTTAGTGTCCCGTTTTCTAACTGGTGCCAGATTTCTTCGGCCATGCTATTTTCAATTGCTGCACCAACAAAAAATATACAAGGTGAAAACCCATTATCAGAGAACGCTTTACGTATACGGGCTAAAGATGTTCTTGCTGTTTTCCAGTGCTCATCTGCTCCAGCCGGATCAATCCCGCCTTTGAGTTCTCCAAGAGCAATGTAACGAGATGGAACAGTAAAGGCAGTATTCAGTTCTTGCGGATTACAATTAAGAAGGCATAAGTCTATATTCTTTCCTATAAATGGCACCCTTCGGTTATAAATCATAGTACGATCCCTGCTTTTGTATGACCAACCAATCGCGGTAAGATACAATTCTATATCAGCAGCAGCATCATCATCTTTTCCGATTATCCACTCTTTGCTGTCAGAGTGAAGCCATTGATAAGGGATTTTAGCAAGTGCAAGGTTCGCAAGAGTTGCACGAGTCAGTTTACGCTCTCCCATAATCCCGCCAATATTTCGCGTTGAACCGCCCAAGGTATCACCCCTTGTTAACAGAAATCTAAAAACCAGTTCCTCAACAAAGGCAGGCCCTGCGGGTTCGAGGTATTTTGCTATCAATCCTTGGATTGCCTCTATCTTGTCTTTAGGCAGGAGATAATTTACTGCTTTGTCTGACACGCCTGAAGCTGTCAACAGGGCAGGTTGTATGCTCTCAATATTAAAAAGATCCACAGGAGTTCCGGCTTGAGATGCAGCCGCTTTCAGAGAACGCGCCTGCTCCACAAACGGAGTGGCTCTACGGTTTTTTTCAAGCGCCAGCGCGACAAAACCGGCTCTAACTTCTTCATAAGTAGTTACGAGGTCTGAACTGCCGGACAGGTGCTTGCGATACGGTTTATTTTTGGCCACTATATCTTTCTCCAGACATAAACACACTTTCTTAACGGATCACGTCCATGTTTACCCATTTGTTGGCTGCTGTTGCCCTTACCGTTTGG
>JAGUWT010000274.1 GCA_020062205.1 Thermodesulfovibrionales bacterium | reverse complement strand
AGTTAGTATTGGGGTTCTGCCCTTGACAATTGACAATTACGTTTATAGTTGCCTTTTTATCAGTCTTTCCCTATCTTTCCCTGAATATCCAATATATTCCTCTCTTGCGACCTGATTGTGATAATCCCACGCCGCTTTTTGGATGAAATTTTCTAAACTATTATTGTTTTCTCTTTCAAACGGTATCATTATTGCCCAAAATAAGAGATTGCTTCGCAGAGTTTATCCTGAGCCATCCATTGAGATTCTTCGCTACGCTCAGAATGACAGAAGGCGAAGGGCTCGCAATGACATTTACAAAAATCAAAGCATTCAAATAGTATTTTGTAAAAGTATGAAAACGGTTTAATATATAACGAATTAAGGATAATTATGTTCCAGTTAGATTTGCCGTTTTCACGTAACATGGATACTCTTAAAGACTATTTTGAAAAGGCAACAGGTAAAGCCGTTGCACTGACACTTACTGACAATTCCACCAGCATGCTTTCAGTGAAAACAAAGGGAAATTCAGTTTCTGTCAGGCTACACAAGATGTTCCTCCATGCTGGCAATGAAGTTATCAAAGAGGTAACCGAGTTTATCAAAAACAGAAAAGGCAGCACACCTTTCATCAGAAAATTTATCAGGGAAAACCAGCATTGTCTTAGAAATAAACCCCGCAGAACAATCAGCCTCTGTACCCAGGGCAGATATTATGATTTGAGAGAGCTTTTCGATTCCCTCAATAATGAGTATTTTGAAAGAAGGATCACAGCGAAAATCAGTTGGGGCAAAAAGAATCCGCGATGGGCGGTAAGGAAACGTACGTTGGGGAGTTATAGCAGTCATACCTATACTATAAGGATAAACCCGGTTTTAGACAGGAAGAATGTCCCCCAGTACGTTATCAAATTTATCATATACCATGAAATGCTCCACAGTGACATGCACATGGAAAAGAAGAATGGCAGGAGATTAGTACATACTCCTGAATTCAAAAAACGTGAGCGAATTTTCGAACACTATGAAAAAGCTATCTCATGGGAGAAAAGACACTGAAGAGAGTATGTTTTACGGCAGTAATATAAAAGATCCACAGTGTTTGGGCTTTACTACAGAGAAATGTCTTCTGTCAGTAGTAAGGATTTTCTGTATTTTCAATCTTTCGGAAATGGCTATCACAGATGCATCTACAAACCCGAGGTTAAGGTTATCGTATTTCCTGAGCAGTTCAACACATCGGGTTAAATCATGATCGCTAAAATGCTCAACAATAAGCTCTCTGTTGATTAATGAGTTAATAAAACCCATCTCGGCAGATTGTCCAAGGTATTCATTCAAGAGATAACAGGCTTCGGGAATTACTGTTGAAGGAACAACAAGTCTCCCTTTGAAAGTACTGATAAAGTCTACAGACTGCTTATGCCATGAATCTTTTATATCAGCAAGCGCATAGATGATGCCTGTATCAATAGTAACGTAGTCTATTTTATACCTTATTTCCAAATCAAGTCCTCATGCTTTTCAGCGATGTCTCTCCTGCCGCTGCTTCCGATACCGATAAAAGAGAGCTTCTTTCTTTTCCTTTTCTGTTTAATATAACCCTGCATGGCCTCTCTCATAATTTCTGCTATACTCCTGCTCTCTTCCTTAGAAATCTCCTTGATCTCGTTTATCAAATCTTCATCTGCAAATATCGTGGTCCTTTTCATGGGTTACCTCCTGTCATATATATGATATATGTCATATTACCCTTTGTCAATATCAGAAGAATCAACAGGATTCTGGATAACCGACTATTCGAGTACCCTGACTATTTGATTTGTATTCAACCTATCTGTCTTAAGGCTGTTTACGGGTGATTCTAAATCTGGATATCCAATGGACATTCCAAGGACAAGCCTTTTTGACTGCGGAATCTCTAAAAACTTCTTAATATGCTGCGCATAATCGGTGAGAAATGCCTGTGGGACAGTTCCAAGCCCATACGCATGAGCGGCAAGCATAAGGCTCTGAGCAAACAGACCCATATCAAAAAGGGACCAGGGAGAAAGTGACGAATCCTGAAAAAGGAATATGCCATGTGGTGCTCCATAAAACTGGAAGTTTACCATTTTAGATTTTTTCCTGACCTCGGGAGCATTCAGATCCTTGCCAGTTAGTTCACTCCTCTTTTTCATGAGAGTAGCTATCCTTGTTTCTATGGCCGGAGGCCATGACAGAGGTTCTGACAGATCCGGGCACGATTTTGCATTCTGTTCGAGTAGTTCCACAAGAAGTTTTGATAATGCCTCTTTTTTCTCACCTGAAACAATGACGACTTCCCACGGCTGACTGTTCTTGTACGATGGGCTCCATTTTGCCGTATCAATGACCTTCATCAGTATTTCTAATGGAACAGGGTCGGGTTTGAATTTTCTGATACTCATTCTTGTTTTAATGCATTCAATAGCATCCATAGCTTCCTCCTTCACATGAATGCTGGCTGAAAGCTCCGACTTTCAGTCGGAGATGAAAGCCAGTTACTAATAAGACCATAAGTAAAACCACATCCCTTTAATGATTTCTGTCATTGCGGCTTGTCCGCAATCCCTATCTTGTCCAGAATCGTTCGGAAAGATTCCCGACAAGCGGGAATGACATACAACGTGACATTACTTATGAACTCCTTAGTATATGAGTAAAATGTTTTCCTTGCATGGAAGCCCCGACTTTTAGTCGGGAAGCTTCACAAAACTTATGAATATTATATCCCAGATTCTTTTATAATCAACATATAGTTCAATTACATGAATGCTGGCTAAAAGCTCCGACTTTTAGTCGGGGAGGTTCAAAATATAAACGATGCACAAAAAACCATCCAAGATATTCTTTTCAGGTATTGCAGGAAGCGGTGTGTCTGCAATTGCAACCTTTATAGCTAATAAGGGTCATGTTATTGTCGGATCTGACAGGGTATTTGATAAGGATATACTCCATCCTCTGAAAAAGGTTTTCCAATCCGGAGGGATTACCATTGTGCCTCAGGATGGCAGTGGCCTGGATGATACCTTTGATTTTGTCGTCTTCAGCACGGCTGTAGAATCTGACAACCCAGAATTACTGAAAGCAAAATCATGCAGGATTCCGATAAAGACAAGGCCTGATTATCTTGCCGAAATTTCTGAATCGTTTAACACTATAGCTGTTGCAGGGACAAGCGGGAAATCAACAACAGCAGGATTGCTTGCCTTTCTTATGAAAAGAATAGGGCTCAATCCAAATTTTATTGGCGGAGGAAGGGTGAAACAGTTTAAATCATCCTCAAACCCTGGCAATTGCCTTACAGGAGACTCAGACTATCTTATCATTGAGGCATGTGAGTCAGACGGCACTATCGTAAACTATAAACCTCGGCATTCAATCATCCTCAATCTTGACCTTGACCATCACCCTGTAGAAAAGACAGCGCAGATGTTCAATACACTCATACAAAATACCGCAAACAAGGTTATTCTGAATGCTGATGATAAAAATTTGGGAAAGATAACGAACAAAGATGCAATCACCTTTTCTATATATCATCCATCACATTACAAGGCTGAGGCAATAACATACAAATCATTGAGTACAGAATTTTCATTGCATGGAATAAGACTCAGCCTTTCACTGCCCGGCCAACATAACCTTTACAATGCGCTTTCGTGTATTGCTCTTCTTTCAGAAATTGGTATAAAACACAATAATATTGCAAAAATATTACCTGAATTTCAGGGTATTGACAGACGGTTTGATATCCATTTAAATGATGGGGAAAGGCTTGTTATTGATGATTATGCACACAACCCACACAAGATTTCATCACTCATGAAAACAGTGCAAAAGCTCAGTGAACAGGTCTGTTATATATTCCAGCCTCATGGATTTGGCCCAACAAGACTGATGAAAAAGGAATACATCGAAGCATTTACAAAGAACCTTCGTGACTCCGATCATCTCATACTTCTCCCCATATATTTTGCAGGAGGCACAGCAAGCAAAGATATATCAAGCTATGACCTTGCAGAGGGGATAAGGGTAGAAGGCAAATCCGTAGAGGTTGTAGAGAAAAGAGGGAATATTTTGAAAAGGCTTCATGAATATCAGACATACGTTATCTTTGGTGCGCGCGACGAAACCCTATCGGACTTTGCAAATGAGATGGCAGAGAGGCTATCTCGTATAAGTCAGAATTAATCACTTGTTTCATTTCAATCATTTGTTACAGAAAGTCACTTTCTTTTTGTCGAAACCCCTTCTCAACCTTCTTTTAACTTCATCTACAAAATTCCTCTCAAGCCATTTTTGCAATTTGAGCTGATTATAAATATTTACCGTCTTTGAGACATAGTTCATCCTGTCAATAAATACATAATCAACATATGGTTTAATCTTTCCACATAACGCTTCAGGGTTCATCGGTAGTACAGGGCCTATGAAAACATATGTTCTTATCCCATTTTCATGGAGTCTCTTTAGTGTTTGTATCCTTGCTTCTACAGGTGGGGCCTTTGGCTCGAATATCTTTCTTATCCTTTCATCATTAGTGGTGATGGTAATGCCAACTTCTATGTCTCTGAATTTCTTGATAATATCCATATCCCTCAGTACGAGAGGAGATTTTGTGAGTATTCCAACAGGAAACTGGTATGATAATAATTCTTCAAGGCACCGCCTGGTGAGCTTATATCTCCCCTCGACAGGCTGGTATGCATCGGTAACAGAACTGATGATTATGGTACCCTTTACTGCCCTTTTCAGCTGTCTTCTCAGGATTTCCGGTGCATTCATTTTGACATCAACAAAACTTCCCCAAAGCTCTTCGTGGTTTGTATATTTTTTCATAAACGTGGCATAACAGTATCTGCATCCATGAAAGCAGCCTATGTATGGATTAATGCAGTAATCAGCTCCTGGGATCCCTGATTTTGTGAGGATGGATTTTGCTATGATCTCCCTGATAATCAACTGCATATTTTATTTTACCATTGGTACTAAGCTACATTATTTATCGAAATTTTATTTCTATTCTTCTGTATCTGTTATATCCTGAGGCTAAGGAGGTAATTGTGAAGCTTATTATTAAGGATAACGAAGTTTCGTATATACTAATGCGGTCATAAGTAAAGCCTCCTTAATGTCATTCCCGCTTGTCGGGAATCCTTCATGAAGAAAGATGCCGGACAAGCCGGCATGACAGAAACGTGCCTTTGATGGGGTTTTACGGAAGGCATGGGATTAAAAGTACTCAGATTTTCTGATAAAGAAATCTTTGAGAATATTGAAGCAGTATTGGAAAAGATATGGAGTTATTTATAATTCATAAAATCTCCTCTAACCCCTCTTTGCTAAAGAGGGGAATAGCAGGAGAAGAACTTTTTCCAAAGAGTTATCCACAGAAATGTCTGGAGAACCATTTTTTTAGATAAGGCAATACGATACAGGATTATGGCACAGAAAGATTTATTACAGATTTATCAGAGATTATATCGTACGTTTGGGCCTCAGCACTGGTGGCCTGGGGAGACACCATTTGAGATTGCTGTTGGTGCAATCCTCACTCAGAACACGAACTGGGGAAATGTAGAAAAGGCGATAGGGAACTTAACAAGGGAGAATGCCCTGAGTGCAAAGAAGATACACGAAATGGAAGCAGAAATGCTTGCATCGTTGATAAAACCAGCAGGGTACTTCAATATAAAAGCCAAGAGGCTTAAGTCCTTTATTGATTTCCTCATGAATGATTACCATGGAAGCATGAGGAGAATGAAAAACGATGATATGAATTCATTGAGGGAAAACCTTCTCAGCATAAACGGCATTGGTCCTGAAACAGCAGATTCAATACTCCTTTATGCCCTCGAGAAACCTGTATTTGTTATAGACGCCTATACAAAAAGGGTTCTCTCAAGGCACGGTATCATGGAACATGAGAAGCCATATGAAAAATTTCAGGAGCTTTTTCACTCATCTCTGAAAAAGGATGTAAAACTGTTTAATGAATATCATGCCCTCTTTGTGAGACTCGGTAAGACATATTGCAGAACAAAACCTATATGCGATGGATGTCCTCTTGAGGGGATATAAATATGGATAAATTCAGGCTCGTTTCCTCCTTTTCTCCAAAGGGTGATCAGCCAGAGGCCATAAAGGAACTTACGAAGGGAATAGAAAAGGGACTGAAACATCAGGTGCTCCTTGGAGTAACAGGCTCTGGTAAAACTTTTACCATCGCAAATGTAATTGCCAATATCAATAAACCCACCCTTGTTATCGCCCATAATAAGACTCTTGCTGCTCAGCTTTACGGAGAATTTAAAGAGCTTTTTCCGGAGAATACTGTTGAGTTTTTTGTCAGCTATTATGACTACTATCAACCTGAGGCATATATCCCTACTACTGATACATACATCGAGAAGGATGCGCTCATTAATGACGATATAGACAGGATGAGGCACTCTGCAACAAGGGCAGTGCTCGAAAGAAGGGATACGGTTGTTGTTGCCTCTGTTTCATGTATTTATGGTATCGGCTCGCCGCAGGACTATATGGATATGCATCTGGTTATAGAAGAAGGGATGCGAACTGAGCGTGATGAGATACTAAGGAGACTTGTGGAGATGCAGTATTCACGTTCTGATGTCGAATTTAGAAGGGGGTCATTCAGGGTGAGGGGTGATATTGTAGAGGTCTATCCTTCATTCTCACTGAATAAGGGCATCCGTATAGAATTCTTTGGTAATGATATTGATGCACTCCATGAGTTTGATCCCCTCACAGGCGAAAGGATACGCAGGCTCGAAAAGATCGCAATTTTCCCGAACAGCCACTGGATAACGCCGAGAGAAAGGCTTGAACCTTCATTAAAGAATATAGAAAAAGAGATGGTTGAGAGGATTGAATATTTTTTGAGAAATGGTAAAACGCTTGAGGCACAGAGAATTGAGCAGAGGACACGATTCGATCTTGAGATGCTGAGGGAATTCGGCTATTGCCATGGTATAGAGAATTATTCGAGGCACCTGAGTGGAAGGGCTCCTGGTGAACCTCCATATACCTTAATAGATTATTTCCCTGATGATTTTCTGATCGTCATTGATGAATCCCATGCAACAGTCCCGCAGATTGGAGGCATGTATAAGGGTGATCGTTCACGGAAGGGAACCCTTGTTGATTATGCCTTCAGGCTTCCTTCTGCACTGGATAACAGGCCACTCACATTCAGTGAATTTGAGCACAGGGTTAACCAGACAATTTATGTATCTGCGACTCCTGCACATTATGAAATTGAGAAATCAAAGGGTCGTGTGGTTGAACAGATAATCAGGCCGACCGGTCTCATTGACCCGAAACTGACTGTTATGCCTGTTTCAGGGCAGGTGGATGATCTGCTTGGTGAGATAAGAAAACGTGCAGAAAAAAGTGAGAGGGTTCTCGTAACCACGCTTACAAAAAAGATGGCAGAGGATTTAACCGATTACTATGTTGACCTTAGTGTAAGGGCACGTTATCTCCACTCAGACATTGATACCCTTGAACGTGTTGAGATACTCCGTGATTTAAGACTTGGAAACTTTGATGTATTAATCGGTGTCAATCTCTTAAGAGAGGGGCTCGATCTGCCTGAGGTCTCACTCGTTGCAATCCTCGATGCTGACAAAGAGGGATTCCTGCGTTCAGAACGTTCATTGATCCAGACATCAGGCCGTGCTGCAAGGAATGTGAACGGTGAGGTAATTCTCTATGCAGACACCATTACAGGCTCAATGCAGAAGGCACTTGAGGAAACAAACAGGAGGAGGAGGATACAGGAGGAATATAACAAGAAGATGAAGATTACTCCTGAGAGTGTAAAGTCCAACATCAAGGATATACTGAGTTCTATTTACGAAGCGGATTACTGGACTGTTCCTGCAGTTGCAGAGGAAAGGGCTGAATACGGGTATGATGAGGAGATATTGAAGAAACTTGAAGCTGAGATGAAAGAGGCTGCAAAGAAACTCGAATTCGAACGTGCTGCGAAGATAAGGGATAAGATCAAGGAGATAAAAGGAAAGATGATACAGGTAGGGATAAAGGTGTAAAATATAATTTTAGGGAGGTGATTTCATGGAAGCAAAAATTATTATTTTCGGCAAAGACGGATGACCTTTTACAAGAGAGGCTCGGGCAGCCTACGGCAATTCTGCCAAATACATTGACGTCAAGGCAGACAGTACAAAATTAGAGGAGATGCTCAAGTATTCAAAGGGTGTTCGGCAAGTGCCGGTTATTGTTGAAGGTGATAAAGTAACGATTGGTTACGGAGGCACCTGAGGTGTGTAAATTACCGATAGTTTATCGGTATGTTTAAAATTCTTATGGCTTTTGCTAAATTATTACTAAGGTCTACATGGTCATTCCAAAAAATCGACAGAATGTTGTAAAATAAATAGCAAGAGCAATCTAAAGGTGGGATAGACAGCCTTTAGTTTATCCCACAAGTTTTGCTAAAAAGATAACTCTTCATGTGTGACAGTTTTCCACGTAAGAGATAAAGGAGATTTTTATAAGCTTCGACAGTCTAAAAAATTTAAGGATAGGAGATTTGACGGCGAAACTTCCCATAATTCAGGGAGGGATGGGAGTATGCATATCTCTGTCCGGGCTGGCCTCGGCAGTAGCGAACGAAGGAGGTATCGGAGTTATTGCTGTAGCATGTATTGGAATGAACGAACCTGATTTTTACAGTAATTTCCTGGAAGCGAATATCAGGGCGTTAAAGAATGAGATCAGAAAAGCCAGAGAATTAACTAAGGGAATACTCGGTGTCAATATCATGGTGGCACTATCAAACTTTGCTGATATGGTCAGAACTGCTATTGATGAGGGTATAGACATTATTTTTTCAGGAGCCGGACTGCCCCTTAATCTCCCTCAATTTTCAAAAGATACTATAAAAACTAAACTGATACCTATTGTTTCCTCTGCAAGGGCAGCCGGTATTATTGCGAAAAGATGGTCAGAAAGATACAACCGTCTCCCTGATGCTGTTGTTGTAGAAGGACCAATGGCTGGAGGACATCTTGGTTTCAAAGAACAGACGATTAACGATCCTGGATATTCATTAGAAAAACTTGTTCCTGAAGTGATTCAGGCATTAAAACCATTTGAAGAAAGATATAAAAAAACCATTCCGGTCATAGCCGCCGGAGGGATCTATACAGGAGAGGATATTTATAGATTTTTCCAGTTGGGGGCTTCGGGTGTACAGATGGCAACACGGTTTGTTACCACTCATGAATGTGATGCATCGGTAAAATTCAAGCAGGCTTATCTGGATTCGAGGAAAGAAGATATTGTTATTATCAACAGTCCTGTTGGAATGCCGGGGAGGGCGATTAAGAATGCATTTCTTGATGAAGTCAGTCAGGGGAAAAAGAAACCCTTTAAATGCCCCTATCACTGCATAAAAACGTGTGATTATAAAACAAGTCCTTATTGTATTTCCCTTGCCTTGATGAATGCCAAAAGAGGTAATCTGACACACGGCTTTGCATTTGCCGGAGCGAATGCATATAGAGCAAAGGGGATTATTTCCGTGAAAGAATTGATAGAAACTTTAATAGAGGAATATAAGGATGCATCTCGTTGACATAATTTATGATTAGAATCCTGTCATTGTCTAAACAAATTCATAGAGGGCGAGATAGAATGTCTCGCCTTTTTTATCTATATTATAACCACCAATCTTTAATATAAAAAAACAAACTCTAATCATCATGGCAGATAAAGTTTTTTCAGGTGTGGAAAAGGCGTGGGAGAGACTCCTCAGGCTTGAACCGGCAGATGTGTGTAAAAGGGCAGGTGTTTTATATGATAAGGAGAATCACTCCTACATATTGAAGTCCCTCGGGTTTGATTTTTCTGTCTCACCTCTGAAAAGAGAGATTAAGAATTTATCTGAAAAGGGTGAAATCTTTGTTAGGAGACTCGTTTATTTTTTTAACATTTCTGTCCTGTCGTATCTCGTGAATGCAAAGGAAATCCCTTATTCAGGACAGCTAATTAAGCCAGAAAACATCAGGAATGGACAGTTTTTCTTCAAAGGTTCACATCTGCTACCTCTGGATAAGGTTGCTGAAAAATACGGTAGTGACAGGGAAGGATTTATCACAAAAGGAAGAGAATCTAATGGAAGAATTTTAGGCTATGGAGATGTCTCTTTTGAATTTCTCCCCCTGCCTCGAATACCAGTTACGATAATCCTTTGGCTTTCTGATGAAGAGTTTCCTGCAAGGACTGATTTACTCTTTGATTCTACATGCGAGATACAACTACCTCTGGATATTATATGGTCAATCGCCATGATGAGCATATTGGTATTACTGTGACTTTTTCTACTTTTACACTAAACATTTTTAGAGTATAATCTCCTATGCAGAATGTTGGATTTATATACGATGGCATCTTTCTGAAGCATGAGACGCCTGAGTGGCATCCTGAAAGAAAAGAGAGATTAATCCACATTATCAACGCCCTGAAACAATCAGAATTGTGGGGAAAGCTCGTCCATATAAAACCACGCAAGGCAAGCTTTGATGATATTGCCCTTGTTCATACTCCTCAGTATATCGAAAAGATCAAAAATTTCGGAATAGGATATCTGGATGGCGACACGTTCATGTCAGAACACACACTGGAAGCGGCACTGTATGCTGTTGGTGCAGTGGTAGAAGCAGTGGAAAGATGCAGAAACGAAGAGATGAAAAGGGCATTCTGTGCTGTTCGGCCACCTGGTCACCATGCTGAGTCAGATAGGGCAATGGGATTCTGTATATTCAATAATGTTGCGATAGGGGCACGATATGCTCAGAAGATAGGATACAAAAGGGTTTTTATTATAGATTTTGATGTTCATCATGGGAATGGAACCCAGCACATATTTGAAGAAGATGACTCAGTCTTTTATTTCAGCACCCATCAATATCCACATTATCCGGGAACCGGAGATGATTCCGAAAGGGGCAGAGGGAAGGGTGAAGGATATACCTATAATGTTTCCATGCAGTCAGGTTCAGGGGATAAGGATTATCTCTATGTTTATCAGAATATACTGCCCACTCTTGTAAGAAGATTTCTACCTGATATATTCCTTATCTCTGCGGGGTACGACATCCACAAAGATGATCCACTGTCAGGCATCAAGGTATCAAATGAAGGGATAAGAAGCATTATTCGAGCTATCCTCTCATGCTCATCATATCCCATGATTTTTGCCCTTGAAGGTGGATATGATTTAACTGCCCTCGGAGATTCAGTGAGATTCACCATCGAAGCAATGTTACAGGACTTCTGAAGCCCTGAATATTCATGATAAGAAGTGAATCATTAAAGGTTCTTGAATTTGATAAAATCCTGAACGTCATCTCCAGGTTTTCTCACGGTGAAGCCTCGCGAAAATCTGTTCTAAAAATCCTTCCCCTTCATAGCATAGAAGATATTGAAAAAAGATTTGGACAGATTCAGGAGATAAGAAGGCTTTCCCGGGAAGGAACACCTCTCAAGCTCTTTCATTTCCATGATATATCACAGGCGATCGAAAAAGTAAGACCAGTAGGAGCTATCCTTGATCCCCGTGAACTCTTATCCATATTATCTGTTCTGCAAATAATATCTGAAGTATCCTCACAACTTAAAGAGAGAGAAGACATCCCGCTGCTCAGGGAGTTTGCAGTCACCCTAACAGGATTTCCGGAAATTCTTGTCATGATCGAAAGAACTATTGACAGCGAAGGAAATATCCTCGATAGCGCATCGCCCTTACTCTTCAATTTGAGAACCCAGATAAGGAGACTGGAGGGAAAAATACGGAAAAGACTGGAGGAGACTGTAAGGGACAGAAGAATAGCTCCCTTCTTGCAGGATAATTTTATTACACAGAGGTCTGGAAGGTGGGTCATACCGTTAAGGATGGATTCGAAGGGACGAATACCAGGTGTGGTACACGATGTCTCAAGATCTGGTGAGACTGTATTTATAGAGCCTTTAGAGATTATTGGACTTGCGAATGAGCTTGGGAATATTCTTGCTGATGAGAAGGCTGAAGAGATACGAATCCTGAGGTTCATCTGCGAAAAGATACGAGTGGTGGCGGATGAAATTGAAGCACAGTACAAAACTATTGTTTACATAGATGTCTTGCATAGCATTGCCCGGTTTGCTGACCAACTGAAGATGGAGATTCCCAAGATGAACAATGTATCTCTTATTACGCTACAAAGGGCAAGGCACCCGCTTTTGATGCTCTTAAAGAAAGAGTATGATACCGAAGAGGTTATCCCGCTGGACCTTAGCCTTGGCAGTAACAACACAGTGATGGTTATCACAGGCCCGAATGCAGGAGGCAAAACCATTGCCATTAAAACAGCAGGTCTTCTCCTGGTCATGGCCATGTCAGGGATACCAGTACCTGCTGACTCTTCATCCACCTTTCCTTTGGTCAGCGGGCTCCTCGTTGATATAGGAGATGAGCAATCTATAGAAAACAACCTTTCCACTTTCTCTGCACATGTTGCCAATATATCAGAGATACTGAAAAGGACTGATTCAAAAACGATCGTCCTGATAGATGAACTGGGGACTGGAACCGATCCTGTTCAAGGGGCTGCCATTGCCTGTGCAGTGTTACATAACTTGAAGGAAAAGGGTACTCTGGTCTTTGCCACCACTCATCTTATTGATATAGTCAGTTTTGTGTATAGAACAAATGGCATGATCAATGCCTCTATGGATTTTGATCAAAAGACCCTCATGCCTCTCTATAGTTTGAAGGTGGGAGAACCAGGTCAGTCCCATGCCCTTGAGATAGCAGAGAGATACGGGATGCCTGATGATACCATCAGACTTGCAAAAGAGATGCTTGGCTCTATGAAGGAGGAGTTTCATAACCTCATAACAGACTTGAAAGAAAAAAGGTTACAGCATGAAGAAGCTCTCACTGAACTCCAGAGACAGAGAAGGGATCTGGAAGAAAAAGAGATTCTTTTAAAAGAGAGGCTTGCTGAGGCAGAAGATCAGAAGAGTGATATACTCAAAAATGCCCATGAAGAGGCTAAAACCATTATCTTGGATACAAAAAGACAGATTAACGCTATCCTCGAAGAGGCAAAAAGGGAAAAGAGCCGTGAGGCCAAAAAAAAGATTGTAAAGACAGAGCAATACATTGATGAAAAATTAAAAAAATATTCCAGGGAACCTTTGTTATCAATAGAAGAAGTAAGAGAAGGAGATGTTGTATTTGTAAGGTCGATTGGATATGATGCAGAGGTGATTCATATTGATAGAGAACATAACCATTTGCGGGTAAAGGTTGGAAGCAAAGAGATAGAGGTATCAATATCTTATATAGGCTACAGCAAGGGGAAATTGCCTGAGACAAAAATAGCTGGGTATACCTTGCATAGGGAGGAAGAACCAGTTCCATTTCAGCTCAATATGGTTGGTTTGAGGGTTGATGAAGCTTTATCAAGGCTTGAGCCATTTCTCAATCATGCATCTCTTGCCGGACTCAATGAGGTTACTATTATTCATGGAGTAGGCACAGGTCAACTGCTCAAGGCGGTACGCGGTTACCTTACTGAGCATCCTCTGGTGAAGCAATTCAGAAGTGGGGAAATATCTGAAGGTGGAAACGGGGTAACCATCGTGAAGATGAAGTGAGTGCAGGCTTGTCATTCTTCTCGCGAATCAAGTATTATCAATGTATTGGGAGTGTATAGGGCTCTGGTGTCCCTCCCGGACTTCAAATCCGGTGTTGCCTGCCAAAAGTGGGCATGGTGGGTTCGATTCCCACACGCTCCCGCCATTCATTTCTTGTTAAAAACCCTGTGCCAAGAGCACAGGGCGTAAAAGTCAAAAAGTCTATCCCCTCCCGTTTGCAAATGTTTTCTCACCTTGTCATGCTGGCTTGTCCAGCATCT